>JAHFCZ010000028.1 GCA_023249285.1 bacterium
ACCCCACCCCTGGCCCCTCCCCATTTTTTCAAAATAGAGAGGGGAACCCCACTCAAAAGGACTGAATTCAAGCTCCCCTCTCTATTCCCAACGGGAATGGGGAGGGGTTGGGGGTGGGGTTGAGTCGGGGGTATATCTCTGGTGAATATTTGTTAGCATTGCTTAACTAATTAGGGTCTTTGGGCAGCGCTTGCCGCGAACCCCACCCCTGGCCCCTCCCCATTTTTTCAAAATAGAGAGGGGAACCCCACTCAAAAGGACTGAATTCAAGCTCCCCTCTCTATTCCCAACGGGAATGGGGAGGGGTTGGGGGTGGGGTGAATTCCCCTCTGGAGAGGGGTGCCCGCAGGGCGGGGTGTGGTTTACTTGCTCGAGGCGGCGTTTTTACTCGGGGTTGTGTCTTTGCTTTGTTTTGCTTTGATGAGCGTGGCCTCGATGATGACAATATTTTCGACTGGGACATCTCCGTAGGGGCCAACCCAATGCGTGGGGGACTTGGAGATGTCCTCTACGACTTTTATTCCATCAATGACCTTTCCAAATACGGCATAGCCATATTCTGTTGAATTGGTGCTTTTGTGATCTAAAAAGCCGTTGTCGGCTGTATTGATAAAGAACTGTGAGGTGGCACTGTCAATGACGTTGGTACGGGCCATGGCCACTGTTCCACGCTTGTTGGCGACGCCGTTGGTGGCTTCGTTTTTGATGGGGGGCTTGGTGGGTTTTTGGACGAGCCCTGGGAGCATACCGCCGCCTTGGTTCATGAATCCAGGAATGACCCGGTGGAAAATAGTGCCGTTGTAAAACCCTTCTTCGACGTAATCCGTAAAGTTTTTGACACTGATGGGGGCTTTGTCTGCAAACAGCTCAATAAAAATATCCCCTTTCGACGTGTGTAATTTGACGATCGGGTTTTTCGGATCGGCGTCGATCTTGAGGGTGCAGGCCATGAGGGCAAGGCTGAGAATCCAGAGTTTGTTGATCATAATTTTTAAGCTCCTTTTAAATTTGGGATTTCCGAGGCAATCTGCACTAATGCTGCAAAGCTTTTGGCTTCGAGGCTGGCCCCACCCACCAAGGCCCCATCGATATCGCTTTTCTGGAGAAGGGCGGCGATATTGTCGGGTTTGACGGATCCGCCGTAGAGAATTTGGACTTTCTCTGCGCTGAAGCCGAGCGTTTGGAGGGTTTGGCGAATGTAGGCATGGACGTCTTGGGCTTGCTCGGGGGTGGCGACTTTGCCGGTACCGATGGCCCAGACGGGTTCGTAGGCGATCATGAAACGGGCTTGAGGGGAAATGCCCGCGAGGCCTTGGGTGAGTTGCTCAGCGATCAAGGTCATGGTTTGGTTGGCCTCACGTTGGTCGAGGGTTTCTCCGACGCAGAGTATCGGGATGAGGGCATGTTGGATTGCGGCTTGCATCTTTTGTTGGGTGCTCGCGTTGGTTTCTCCAAAATACTGGCGACGTTCTGAATGCCCGATTAACACATATTGGCATCCCAAGTCGGCAATCATGGGTGCGGAAATTTCACCTGTAAAGGCCCCTTGGTGCTCGTGGTGAAGATTTTGAGCGCCTAGCTCTACGTTAGTGCCACGAAGTGCAGAAATGGCGGCTGGAAGGCTTATAAAGGGGGGGAAGAGAATGGCTTGGACAGCGCCAGGTCCCGCGTGGAGTAGGGGAATGAGGTCGGTGAGGACTTGGGTGGTTTGGGAGGGAGAATGGAACATTTTCCAGTT
Organism: bacterium; assembly: GCA_023249285.1. Lineage (GTDB taxonomy): Bacteria > Margulisbacteria > Marinamargulisbacteria > SXXA01 > JAHFDB01 > JAHFCZ01. The sequence continues at coordinate 1,739 of JAHFCZ010000028.1, forward strand.
CCCGGCAATGACAATCTGACGCATAATCGAAGAGCTCCTTTAGCTTGAAATAACCATCAAATAGAGGGCCACAATCATCACGCCACGCATGGCAATGGTCATGCTCGGGCTGATGAGGTGGTTGAAACTTTCTCCAATATTATCGGCAATGATGACGGATTGGAACCCTGGACTTTCTTTGCCGCCGAAAGCGCCGTGCCGGATGTAATGTTTGGTGTTGTACAAAATGCCACCCGTAATCGAATTGGTAAAACAGGTGCCGAACCCAATCAGCAGCGTACCTAGCACGACCCCGGAGAGCATCTCCAGTCCCCAGATGTAGCGCACAGCCATGGGGACCAGAATCATCAGAATGCCGGGAAGAATTAGGGCGTCCATGGCGGTTCTGGCGGTGGCATCTGCGGCCTTGATCATGTCGGGCTTGGCCTTCCCTTCTTTCAAGTAAGGGATCTCACGGAATTGACGGAGCATTTCAGTGATGGTGGCTTTGATGGCGTTACCCAGTCCACTGAGTAAGAACCCGGAAAACATGGCGGGGGTGGAAATCCCGATGACAATCCCAATCCACAGTAGGCTGTTGTGGAAGAGGCTGGCGACGTGGACATGATTTGTGATGGAAAACAGTAATGCGATCGTGACGAGTACGGACGCCCCGGCCGCAAACCCATTTCCGAGGGCGATGGTCGTGCCGCCGACCTTGTCGAGCTGGTGCATTTTTTTGTGTAGGGCGTCATCACTTTCGGTCAGTGTGGCGATTTTGACGGCGTTGCTGGCTAGGGCTGAAAAGAACGTGGTGGCTAGAATCATGGCGGTGACCGAGAGCATGCCTAAGGCGGCCAATGCAATGCCGTAGAGCCCTGCAAAATAAATGGCTGGTAAGGTGACGATCAAGAGACTGGCTAAGAATAACCCTTGGCTTTTTTTGCCCTTGGCAATGGCGCTGAGGAGGGTGATGGTGGGGCCAAATTCAGCTTGGGCCGCGAGATCACGGGCAGGGGGATAGTGGTGGGAGGTGAGGTATTCGGACCCAAATCCAAACAAGACCGCCCCGATCAGCCCCATCGCATAAGCGAGGAAGGGGTGGAATTGCTCGGCGTATCCGCCAATGGCGGACATTGGGATGTGCAGGTCCATCCAGTAGGTGGTGATCCAGGTGCTAATGCCGCAACAGACTGCTGCAATGTAGACTCCTTCGAGTAGGAAATTGGTGGTGTTTTTGGTTTTGAGACGCCAGCGACAGGCCAGATAGGCGATGGTGGAGGCGATTATGCCATTGGCGAGAATGATCAGGGGGAGCTGGGCGAGTTTGTGGGCATTTTCGGGAGAAAGAAGGTGGGATTGGGCGCTGACGGAGGCGAACATGATACAGGCGATAATGGCAAAGACAAGAGAGAGGGCCAGATCTGAGCCAAAGCCTGCGACTCGGCCAATAAACTCACCGGAAAGATCCAAGAGGGTCAGCGGGTTACGTTTGTCAAAATGGGGAATGTCTTTTTCGAGTGTGGCAATGACGTCGGCCCCGATATCGGAGGTGGATTTGTAAAGGTTGCCGCCCAAACGAAGAAAAAAGACGCTCAAGGTGGCCCCAAGTCCAAACCCGATAAGGGTGTTAGGCATCAGGAAGTAACAGGTCCAGAGCCCAAAGGCGAGGGTGAGAATGAGAATTGAGGCCATTTTCATGCCGGCTGCAAAGGCGGTATGAAGGGTTGTTTTTTTTGTATTTCCTTCCAGAAGGAGGGCTTGGAGACTGCCGGGGACCATCCGAAGTGCCCCTAAGGTGCCTAGACTGGTGATGATACTGCCCCAGGTGAAGGCGAGGATTTGATCCCAGGCTAAGGGTTTGCCGAACGCGAGGGAGAACAGTACGAGCACCAGAATGCTGTACAGGACAATTTGAAGGGCGGCGCTCCAGAGTCGTTTGTAGAAACTCTGAAAGGCTTCGGTCATCAATGCAAGGGTTTCTTGGATGTAAGAGGCGGTCATCAAATCGCGTCTAGACGGAAATAATCGGAATTTGGTGGATGTCGTTGAAGGAGATGGGGGGGGCGATGACGTGGCCACCGAAGGCAGCGCCTCCGGAAGAGGCTCCGAATCCATAGCCATTGGTGCCGGATTGGAAGGAGCGGTATCCAGAGCCCGAGTATCCTCCGCCACTACTGGATCCTGAGTGGTTACCTTCTTCGCTATTGTGGGTTAGGGATCGGATACGACGGATGTCAGACATTAGGTACTCCGGGTGGGATTATACCCCAAAAGAACTGCCACAGGAACAGGTTTTTTTGATATTGGGGTTATTCAGCGTGAAGCCAGATCCTGTGAGGGCTTCCGTGTAATCTAAAATGGAGCCTGTGACATAAAAATAACTGGTTTTTTCAATGACCACTTGGGCCCCGTTAAGCTCAAAAACTTTATCGCCATTGGCAATGCAAGGGGCGATTTCGTCGAGACTCATGTCGTAAGAAAGGCCGGAACACCCATCTTTTTTGACGGCGACTTTGAGGGCAAAGTCAGCAAGGGCCTTACCCTCATTGGTGAGAAATAACTTGATTTTCTCCGCTGCTTTATCGGAGATGAGAATGCCTTTGATCGGCGTGTCGACGACGACGGCGGTTTCCGTCGCAGATTTTACAAATACTTTTTTGACATCACCGCAGTCGCTCATAAAATAGGTCCCTATGCTAAGGCGATTTCTTTACACAAGTATACATCTTGAATGGCGTTGAGCAATTTAACCCCGTCGGCCATCGGTTTTTGGAAGGCTTTTCGCCCAGAAATCAGGCCCATGCCTCCGGCTCTTTTGTTGATGACGGCGGTTTCAATCGCGTCTTGGAGGTCGTTGGTTCCCGAAGGTCCACCTGAGTTGATTAATCCCATCCGGCCCATGTAGTTGTTTGCGACTTGATAGCGGGTCAAATCGATGGGATGGTCAGTGGTGAGCTGGGAATAGACCTTACTATGAGTTTTCCCAAATTTGAGGGCGTTGTAACCGCCATTATTGGTGGGCAGCTTTTGTTTGATGATGTCGGCTTGGATGGTCACGCCGAGGTGGTTGGCTTGTCCGGTCAGGTCTGCGGCGGTGTGGTAATCCACGCCGTTTACTTTGAAGCTTTCGTTTCTGAGGTAGCACCACAAAACAGTGGCCATTCCGAGCTCGTGAGCGCGTTCAAAGGCTTGGCTGACTTCCACAATTTGGCGGGCACTTTCGTCAGACCCAAAATAAATGGTGGCGCCCACTGCAACGCAGCCCATGTCATAGGCTTGCTCGATGGAGGCAAACGCGATTTGGTCAAATTTGTTGGGGTAGGACAAGAATTCGTTGTGGTTGAATTTCAAAATGAAGGGGATTTTGTGGGCATATTTGCGGGCAACGGAGCCTAGCACCCCAGAGGTGGTGGCTACTGCGTTACAGCCGCCTTCGATGGCCAATTTGACAATGTTTTCAGAGTCAAAATAGATCGGGTTGGGGGCGAAAGAGGCGCCGGCAGAGTGCTCGATGCCTTGGTCTACTGGGAGAATGGAGAGGTATCCGGTGTTGGCTAGCCGACCGTGACCATAGAGGGTTTGGAGGCTGCGAAGTACGCGGAGGTTGCGATCTGAGGGGGCAAAAATGCGATCGACCCAGTCGGATCCCGGTTGGTGAAGAAGGTCTTTCGAAATGGTGGTACAGGTATGGTTGAGCAGGCTTTCGGCCTTGTCACCGAGAATGGATTCGATGGATGAGCGTGATTCTGTGGCAGTCATAGATGGCATTTAGAGGGCTCCTTTTTTGGCTCTGTTGCAAAATGCCCAAAGACTCAATTTTTGTCTGTGTCATTTGAAAAACACCAAACTTTTCCAGCCGAGAAATTGAGTCTTTGGACATTTTTCTAACATCGCTTTTCTATGGTTTTTGTATTTTCGCAACAGTCCCTTTTTAGGGGGATTGAAGTGTTAGGTTAGTATAGCACTTATCGAAAAAATGGGGGAGGAAATTGCAGGGGATTATGTAAGTATAATTCTGCGTCAGCAGGGCCTAACCTAGTGTAACAAAAAAAGGACGTGCAGCTTCTTTTTTTGCGATGATAAGCCAGTAGATACCGTAGGTATTGGCGCCGGCACTTGAACCATAAAAGGAGGGAAGTACCTCTGCATACGAGTCGTTTTCATTGACAAGCTCTATGATCTTACTGGGGTGAATAAATGCCCCAAAACTTCCCCAAGGGTTATGATGGGCATTTTTTCTGAAAATGGGGAAAATAAAGTCCATAGGAACGAAACGTAATATTTTCAGGAACACTTTTTTGACAAGCCATTTTACTTTCGAATCAGCTTCATTATTCGGAAATAAGGTGCCTAGCTTTATCCACTCTATTCTGTAACCTTTCTTATGGAAGGGCCCCAATAGTTGAATTTTAGCAACACCATCTTCGGCAAGAACTCGTAAAATTTCTTTGATATATCCCAAAATGATGCTTTCATCCGGCATATGGATAAACGTCTGATAACTGAAAATAAATTGCTGAGACTTATCTTTTATTTTTTCCAGAGAGAGCCCATCATTGAGAAGCACTGAACAATTAGATCTATCCCGTAGAAGATCTTGAGCAGATTGAATGGATACTTTTCGGATATCGATCCCGATATAGTGCTTTATATATTCAGAAATGTAGTACCCATATTTCCCATCGCCACACCCGATCTCGAGAAAATTGGCATCTTCATAGTTGGTTGTTGTCAGGATCCATGGAAGGAGCAATACCCTGAAATTTTTCTCGATCTGCTTGAGTAATTTTTGCTCTTCTTCTGCCGGTAATGGGGGTAGAGTTAATTTCTCCTTAAAACAGCTATAGAGGTATGGATCTACTGGGTGATCCTCCACGTCTTTATTTATATGTTCCTGCATGCAGCATACTCTATCGCACAGAGACATACATAGCAAATAATAAACCAGATCTTGGAGGCATTTGTGTCATTATTTGGTTCCTTTTCTTGTGGATTTTTTCTGCCTAACAACTGCGTTAGCAGGGCCTAATATATACCCCACCAAATTTCTTACCCCCACCCCGGACATGCCTTTGACGACATAGCCGGAGGTGCTGCTGTAGTGCATCATGCTGGCGATATCGAGGTGGACCCAGGGGGTGCCATTGACGAATTGTTCCAGAAATTTGCCACCGGTACAGGTGCCGGCTAGGCGACCTTCGGAGGCGTTGACTAGGTCTGCGGTGTCGGATTTTAAATAGTCCAAATACTCCTCATAGAGGGGGAGCTGCCAGAGGCGTTCGCCCGTGGTGGTGCTGATGTCGAGCCAGCGATCGACCAAGGCCTGATCGTTGCCCAAAATGGCAGCCGCGACATCCCCGAGCGCCACGCTGCAGGCCCCGGTGAGGGTGGCGAGATCCACGATTTCTTTGGCGCCTTCTTTGACGACATAGCAGAGGGCATCACCGAGTACGAGACGGCCTTCGGCGTCGGTGTTGGTGATCTCAACGGTTTTGCCGTTCATGGCGGTTAAGACGTCGCTGGGGCGATAGGCGGTGCCAGAGGGCATATTTTCGGTGAGGCCGACGATGGCGATGATGTTCTTTTTGGGTTTCAATTGGGTGACGGCGACCATCGTGGCCAAGACGGCAGCGGCGCCACTCATATCCCCTTTCATGTCGCTCATTTTGGCGGAAGGTTTAATCGAAATCCCCCCAGAATCAAAGGTAACCCCTTTGCCGACCAGGGCCACGGGTTTTTGGCCTTTGACGGGCAGGTAACGCATGACAAGCATGTAGGGGGGCTCGACGGACCCTTGGGCCACGCCTAAAAATAGGCCCATGCCCAGGGATTTGGCTTTTTTGGCGTCGATGACTTCGAGGGTAACGCCTGACGATTTTTTGAATTGGTCTTTGGCCCAGTCTAAGACGTGGGTCGGGGTGAGCAGGTTGGCGGGGGTGTTGGCGAGAGTGCGTGCGGTGTTCACGGCTTGGCCCACAATGCCGCCGCTTCTCAATGCAGCGGTTGCGGCTGTGGATGCTTTAGGGAGGGCAAACTCGAGGGATTTCAGACCCTCGCGTGTGGTTTCGACGCTTGAGCGGCAGTCGGTGTATTCGTAGCTGCCCATAAACGTGCCTTCGACGAGGGCTTGCACCCATTTTTCGGGTGTGGGGAGCGTTTCCAAGAGCCAGACGGCGGAGGTGGCCCGGAGCTCTTGGAGCTTTCTTGAGGCGACCCCAGCAGCATGACGTAGGACTTCGGGGGTGAGGGTCTTGGTTTCGCCTACCCCGACACAAATGACTACCCGGGAGTTGAGCTTGCCCAGAGTGTGGACGGCGTGGATTTCATTTTTTTTGCCGGTGAAGATTTTGCGGTTGTAAAGATCCGTAAGTGCTTTTCCGAGTGCATCGTCGATGCTGTGGAATGGTTTGCTGTTTGGGAAGCTGCCTTTGGAAACTGGAAGGGGCACAATAATGGCCTCGGCAGTGGTGGTGAGAATGGGTTGGGTGAGGATGCTGAATTGGGTCATAGGGGTCTCCTTGAGAGGGCGTTTTGGTAGACGGATTCGAGCTTGAGGGTCATGTTTTGGGACGAGAAATCTTGGGCTCTGGACTGGGCTTCTTGGGCTTTTTGTGCGTAGAGTTCTGGATCGGTGAGTAACCGCATGCCGAAGTTGGCAAAAGTGACGGGCTCTTCGGGGCTGAGGAAGCCGCCGTTGTTGTGGGCGAGGATATCTTGAATTCCCATGGCTTGGATGCACACGGCGGGTTTGCCGACGGCCAATCCTTCTAAAAGACTGAGGCCTTGGGTCTCCGTTTTGGAGGCAAAGACAATCAGAGTGGCGATGCTGTACGCCACGAACACCTCCGCGTGAGAGACATAGCCTGGGAACAAACACCGGGTCCCGATGCCGAGCGACTCGGCCTGGATTTTTAGGTGTTCTTTTTCGGGGCCGTCGCCCAGGATTAAGAGATCCACATCCGGGAGCTGGCGGGCAATATGCGCAAACATCTCGATGAGAAAGGGGATGTTTTTCTCAAGGCCCAGACGCCCCACAAAAATCAGGTAGCGACGCTCTGGATTGAGGCCTAATTTTTGGCTTAACGCCGCTTTTTCGGCCTCAGAAATGGGGGGTGGGGTTTCAATCCCGGTGGGAATGACGCTGATGGGGGTGGTGATGCCGTAGGTGGGCAGTTTTTCCGCCATTTGATGGGAGGGGACGATGAGGTGGGCACAGCGGTTGCAAAAGGTCTTGGTGAGGAGGTGGTTGTAGACCAGTTTACAGATTTTTTTCGGCAATAGAGGGAAATAATGTAAATATTCTTCCCAATAGGTGTGGTAGGTGTGGATGACGGGAATGTTGTAGCGCCAGCCCAAATATTGGCCTAAATGCCCCATGAAAAAGGGGGTTTGGACGTGGATGATATCGAAGTGATTGTCCTCAAAATTTCGGAGATTTTGCGAGAGTGGCGAGGTCATCCGATGTTCTTTTTGAAAGGGGAACGCCATGGAGGCGAACCGCCATTCGGAAAGGGTGGCGGGTGGGGAATCTTGGACCTTTGGGGAGCCGACAATGACGGTGTGGCCTCGGGCTTCGAGGTCTCGTTTGAAGGTGAGGGTGCTGGTGACGACGCCATTAATCTGAGGGGTGTAGGTGTCGGTGAAAATGGCGATATTCATGGTGAAAAAGTTTCCTGTTAGGGGTGTTAACTACCTGATTTGTCACGTTTTTGTTGCGAGAACTCGGAGTCGAGTAGTCTAGTGAGTTCGGAGCACATGTACAGGGGCACGGATAGAACAGAATTATCGACTGATAAGGGGTGTTCTGACAAGCGAATGCCAATGGGGCTTTGTTTTTCCTTCATAAATAAATGTAAAGATTTCAGGCTTCCGGTGCTGCCTGATTTGACCTCAATGGGGATAATTTTTGAGCCTAGGGCCATGAGATAATCGATTTCGGCGTGGCTGTTTTTGGTTTCGCGTTTCCAAAAAAATAACGGAAGGTCTTGTTCAGGATTGCGCAGGGCTAATAATTCTTGGCCGACGAACTGTTCGGTGATGCTGCCCCGATTTACCTTTAAGAGATTGAGCTGGTCTAAAATATCAGTTTCGAGTCCACAAAGGTTTTGGAGTAGGCCTACGTCGGTCCATAAGAGCTTGAAAATGGTTTCGGAGTAGGTGGCCCCCAGAGGGATTCCTGCAGCTGAATTGGCATAGACCGGCGTGATAATTTTGGCCTTGATTAAGAGTTTTAGGGCCTGTTTGAGGTCTCTGGATTTAGAGCCTGGGTCAATGTTGCTGTATTTGATGGGGTGTCCGATGAGTCGTGGAACCTGATCGAAAGCCTGGGTTAGGTAGTGAATCTGACTGTGAGTGGCATATTTTCCAAAATCATTGCGGTAGGTGCTAGAGATCGCGTTTTGCATGCTGGCGCAGGATTTTAATGAGTGGGTTGTAAGATACTCTTGGATGACAGCGGGCATCCCCCCGATAATAAGATAGAGTCTGAGGTCTTGTAGAAATTCTTTGTGAATATCCGGGTCCATTCTTGTTTTAAGGGAGAGCGTTTGGAGGTAGTGTTTCTTTTCTTGTTTTCCCAAGGCCTCTAAAAATTCGATGAAGGACAGCGGATGCAGAAATAATTGCTTGACTCTTCCGACAGGCATTCTGAACGCTTCTTCTTCGAGTGCAAATTCTAGTAAAGACCCGGCGGCAATGACGGCTTGCGCGGGTTTTTTTTCTTTGAAATAGCGCAATGCCATAATGGCGTTGGGGCATTCTTGAATTTCATCTAAAAATAGCAGGGTTTCAGGGGTGATGGTGACATCTAGAAAGAGCTCTAGTTTTTTGAGGATGTGATCGGGTTCGAGTGAATCAAAGCAGGTTTTGAGCTTGGGGTTTAGTTCGAAATTGAGGGTGACCATGGCTTGAAAATGGGTGGTGCCAAACTGGGTAATGAGGTAGGTTTTGCCGACTTGTCTGGCTCCCCGAACGATAAGGGGGAGTCGAGAGGCGCTATTTTTCCATAAAATGAGCTCGTTTAAGAGGGTTCTGTTCATTTTGGGCTCCTCAGCTTTGGTCAAAACACAATGGTATTTTAGCCTTTTTTTGGTCAAAACACAATGGTGTTTTAGTCAATTTAGCCGATGATTTGGTGGTAAATGGATTCGTAGTGAGAGATGGTTTCGGGGAGGCTGTGTCTGGCTACAATCGTGAGGCTTTCTTGGCCCATGGTGTGACGGCGGACTGGATTCTGGAAAAGCTCGATGAGCTGAGTGGCCAAGGTGGCATGGTCTTGAGCCTCAAATAAATACCCGTTTTGGCCATGATGACAGAGTTCGGGGAGGGCATATTTATTGGCGGCAAGTACGGGAAGTCCGCTGGCCATGGCCTCAAGGGTGGTGATGCTTTGGAGCTCACAAATGGAGGGGATCACAAAGACATCTGCACAGCGGTAGAGCAACGGAAACTCATCGTCATTGAGAAACCCAGGGAAGGTGACATGGTCGCTGACACCCAGGGTTTTGGCGAGTTCAATTAGCGCTGGTTTTTCGCGGCCACTGCCCCCAATTACAAAATGGGCGTCGCAGACTTTGAGAATCTCGGGGATGGCTTTGATCAGGACATCCACATTCTTTTCGCCACTTAAGCGTCCTGCATAGAGTGCGGTGGGACGGTTGGGGAGATTGAAGCGGGCTTTGAGCGCGCTTGCCTCATTTTGGGGGTTGAATCGATCAAGCTCGACACCATTTGAGACGGGCTTATGTGGAACGGTCAGGCCGTTTTTTACCATTAAATCGACGGCCGTTTGGGTGGGTGAGGTCACAAATTGGCATTGATTGTGAAACAGACTGATTTGTCGCCAATTCCAGTCGATGAGCCATTGCATCGTGTTGAGGATGCGAAATTTGGCGATAAAGGTGGTCATGTTTTCGGGGAGCCAATGGTTGGTCGCGACCACAGGAACATTGTTTTTCTTGCACCAGAGCAGTGCAGATCGGCCAATCGGGAAAAAGTTGTGGATGTGAACCACGTCTGGTTTCAGGCTATCGAGAATTTTGTCGATTTTAGCCTTGGGACGCCAGGCGGCACGGTGATCATTTTTGAGGAAAGGGAGGGGCCAAGACCAGAGCCGATGAATGGTGGTGCCTTCGTCATGCTCGGTGCCATCAAAATAACCCAGAGAAGGGGCCAAAATGTGGACTTGATGGTTGCGCTTCGCGAGCTCTAAAGCCAGGTGATGTTCCGCAACAGCACCGCCGTCAATGAGCGGATAATAGGCTTCGGTTGCAATCACAATTTTCATGATGGGCTTGAGTATAGCGTGGTTTGAAAAATTAGTGAAATTTTGGGATTGATTTAGATGATTATCCTGAGCTATTCCAAGAGTCTTAGGTACTCTTTTTGGGCTTCGATAACAGTTTCCATAATCAATTCAAAGAAGGGCTCAGATTTACCTGTATTGTAGGCTTGAAGGGCCTCTATGTACCAAACTCTGTTGATGGGTGGAATGATGGCCACCGGGTAGCCGTGTTGAAGTAAAATTAAATTCATTAATAATCGTGCGGTGCGACCATTGCCATCTATGAAGGGATGAATGGCTACAAACTGATAATGGAGCCAGGCCGCATTGATGACGGGATGTCGCGTTGGATTGAGCGTTGTCCACTCTTGGATAAGTTGGTTCATTTTGCTGGGGACTTCAGCTGGAGGGGGCAAGGGTGTGTTTGAGCCTGATAAAAAGACCCGAACTGTACGGTATTTTCCCGCATTTTCTGGATCGATTCGGTGATAAAACAGGCGATGACATTCACAAATTAAGGCTTCACTAAGTGGAGAATCGAGCCAATGATCCAACTGATCGAAGGCGTCCTGGTGTCCCAACGCTTCAAGATGGTCTCTTAGGGGTTTTCCTCCAATTGTGAGCCCATCTTCTAACACCACTTTGGTTTCGGTTTCGGTGAGGGAATTTCCCTCTAAAGCATTGCTGGCGTAGGTAAGGCCAATTTTGTAGTAAGATTTGAGTTGTTGGATTTCTTCTGGTTTGAGTGGGCGCTTGGCGGTGATGCGCCTTTGGCGCTCATTGATTTCGGTGAGGAGGTCATCGAGATTTTTGGAATTCTTGCCAGTTTTCATGGCGTTCAATGATATCCAAGTTTGCTGGGGAGAGCAATGCACGATCGATTTTTTTGTGGGTGGTGCGGAGGCTAGATCGCTTTTCCGGGATTGAGGAGGTGATGCGGGTCAAAGGTGGCTTTAATGGATTTCATCAGGCTGTGGGTGTGCGGATCAATGGCCAAGGGTAGATAGGCTTTCTTGGTCAGACCGATGCCATGTTCGCCCGTGAGGGTGCCCCCGAGGTCGATGGCGGCTTGGAAGACGGATTGGGTGAGCGAGGGAAGTGCCGTGGCGTAATCTTGACTATTTCGATCGATATTCAATAGATTCACATGGATATTGCCGTCGCCTAAATGGCCGTAGCCGAGCAGGGTGAAGCCTGTCTCTTGGCTGAGCTGGTGAAGCCGATCCAAATAGGGGCCAATTGCGGCAGGGGGGACCACGATATCTTGGGAGGTTTTATCTCGGGCCCAGGCGCGAAGGGCGGGGGATAGATTGCGGCGCAGCGTCCAGAGGGGGATGGGGTCCAAGGGTTGGGCGTTTTGGCAGCATGCCGTGAGGCGCTGGGCTTGGTCTGCGAGATCTGCGCTATGGAAGGCATCGAGCTGAAAAAGGAGGCAAAATGGGGCAGTGATAGGGGTTTGGTTGCAATAGGTTGTGGCGGCAGTGAGGCAGGTTTGGTCCATCCACTCGGCAACGGCGGGATGGAGGCCGTGGAGGTGGAGGCTGTGCAGAATGCCAAGGGCAGTGTCTCGGTCGGGAAAGGCAAAGGCGAGGTCTTGGGTATAGGGGGGCTTGGGGACGAGCTTGAGGGTGATTTCGGTGATGAGGGCGAGGGTGCCTTCGGAACCCACCAAGAGGCTGATCAGATCATAGCCGGTGACATTTTTGAAGAGTTTGCCGCCGAGGGTGAATTCAGAGCCATTGGCCCACACGCCTTTGAGGCCGAGGACATAGTCGCGGGTGACCCCATATTTATACCCACGGGGGCCGCCGGCATTTTCAGCGATGTTGCCCCCGATTGTACAGGTGGCAAGGCTTGCGGGATCGGGGGGGTAGAAGAGATTTTGAGCTTCTGCGGCGTGATGCAGATCTTGGGTGATGACACCCGGTTGGACGACGGCCACGCGATTGGCGGTGTCGATTTCGAGAATTTGGTTCATTTTTGAAAAGTCGACCACGAGGCTGTTTGGGGTGGGGATGCAGCCGCCGGTGGTGCCGGTCCCTGCGCCGCGGGCGACCAAGGGAATGCGCGAGGTGTTGGCGGCGGTTACCAGATCGATCACGTCTTGGTGGGTGGTTGGAAAACGAACCTCCAATGGGCGTTGGGCGGGAAGTGATGAGGCATCTGTGGAGACGCGGATTAGGTCATCTAGAGGCATGTGACGGGGATCTGAATAATCTTTTCGGAGAGCCTTTCGACTTTAGTGCTTTGATTAATGAGGATACCGATGGGACATGAATACTCCGTAACAAACTCTTTGAGAGCGAGTAGTTGGTTGTGCCGAGTTAACGATGCGGATTTGATTTCGATAGGAATGCATCCAAAGTTGCCTTCGATGATAAGGTCGATTTCAGCTTGGTTTTTGGTGCGGTAGTAGCTGTATTGGATGGGCTTGGAGAGTGTTTGGAATCCTTTGATGATCTGTTCTGTGACGGCGGATTCCCATAGGCGACCAAAGGCGTGGTGATGGGTAAATGAATCAAGGGATCCGATGTTTTGTAGAAATAGGCTTAATCCTGAATCTCTGATATGCCCTTTGGGGGATTTGATGAGTCGTTTTTGAGAAGATCGATCAAAGGCGGGAATTCGTCGCCATAAAAAAGTGCCTTCTGCGATGTCGAAATATTGTCTGATGGTGGGTTCTGAGACCCCAATGGATCTGGCAAACTCTGAATGTCGAATAATTTCCCCAGAAGCTGTGGCGAGCATCCGAATAAATTTTCTGTAGGCATCGTTATTGAGTCCTGGAAAGAGTTGGCGGATATCGCGTTGAATATAGGTCTCGAAGTAGTTTTTCATCCACTCCTGTGCGTAGTCGGGTTTGTGCCTGTTGAGGAATGGATCTGGGTATCCGCCATGAAAACAAGAGGTTACGCACTGATTAAGTGGATACAAGTGAGGAAGTGTGTCTAGTGCTTGGATGTTTTGTTGGGTGATGTGCGTGTAAAAGTCCGAGATTGGGTGATCCCAGGATTCATTCCATAAAAAAGGGCTCAGTTCGATCAGTGCAATTCGTCCTGCGAGGGATTCACTGATTTGTTGTATTAAGGTTGGGGAGCTAGAGCCTGAGAGAAGAAATTGTCCGTTTTGAGTACGGTTTTTGTCGATTTGGACCCGGAGGGCAGAAAAGAGCGTTGGGCAGAGTTGGGCTTCGTCGAAGACAAGCGATTGGGTATGTTGGCTGAGAAAAAAGGCAGGGTCTTCGTTAATTTTTTCAGAGGTTTGGAAATCTTCCAGATCATAAAAGGGTGCATCTGGGAGTAATTGTTTGAGGAGTGTGGATTTTCCCACTTGTCTTGCGCCTAGAATTGCGACGCAGGGAAAATGGTTTAGTAAAAATTGGACATAGGCTGTGATCGCTCTTTTTTTACCAGGCATTTCTAAAGTCTACCTTTAGGAATGCCTGGTGTCAATTTCCGTAGCTTAGGCAATAATTTTGGTTACAACACCGGCGCCGACGGTGCGGCCACCTTCTCGAATCGCAAATCGCAATCCTTCTTCACAGGCGACTGGTACAATCAATTCCACTTCTAAACTGATGTTGTCGCCAGGCATGA
>JAHFCZ010000029.1 GCA_023249285.1 bacterium
GCAGCACCGAATACAACCTACGACTCCTCCCCATCGGGGGGTTCGTCAAGATTGCGGGGCTCGATAATGAAGACCCGCCTCCCGGCCAAAGCTACTTCGACAAATCCTTTTTTGCCCGCTTCTCCACCGTCATCGCCGGCCCACTCATGAATATCGCGTTAGGAATTGTTATTTTTTCATTTTTATTTGCAATTTATGGTGGCTCCAAAATGATCGCCCGTGTAGACTTTGTGAAGCCAGGCTCTCCGGCGGCCTTAGCCGGCCTTCAAGTCGGGGATAAAATTCGTGCGGTGGATTCCAACCCGGTCCAAGATGCAAAACGCGACATCATTGGCACGATTCGACACTCCCACAACCGTCCGCTTCAATTCGACATTCAGAGAGGCACTCAGGTGCTCCAATTACGCATGGCCCCCCAAGGTGCCGTGCCGCAAGTCGGGATTATTTTAGGCTCTCAAACCCAGCATTTCACCCCCTTGGGCGCCATCCAAGAAGGGGTTTTTGAAACCGGACGCCAAATCCAAATGATGGGGATCACACTCAAAATGTTAGTTTCAGGTCAAGCCGGGCTCAAAGACCTGGCCGGCCCCGTCGGCATTGTCCAAATGGCAACACTTGGCCTCAGTCGCAGCTTTGGCATTTTCTTAGGGATTATGGGCATGATCAGCGTAGGCCTCGGGATGGCCAATTTACTCCCAATTCCCATTCTAGATGGGGGTCATATCGTGCTATTGTGCATCGAAAAAATCATCGGCCGACGACTCTCTCCAAAAGTAGAAGAATGGATGACCTATGTGGGGCTCGCGATCATTGTCACCTTAATGGCATTGGTAGTCGGAAATGACGTCCTCCACTGGCAAGATCGAATCGCGCTTTTGAAAGGCATGAAATGAAGGACGCCCTCGCCACCATCGCCAATACCATCCGTGGGCTTTCCATGGACGCCGTTCAGGCCGCCAATTCTGGACATCCCGGGCTCCCGTTAGGGTGCGCAGATCTTGCTGCGGTTTTGTTTACCCAAGTACTCCGTCATTCTCCCCAACATCCCCAATGGATCAATCGGGATCGGTTCGTGCTCTCCGCCGGACACGGCTCCATGCTCCTCTATTCGTTGCTTCACCTCAGTGGCTATAAAGTCTCCCTCGACGAGCTCAAACGCTTCCGTCAGTACGGCGCGCACACCGCAGGACACCCTGAATTTGGGGACCTTCCTGGTGTTGAAACCACGACTGGCCCCCTCGGCCAAGGCTTTGCCACCGGCGTCGGCATGGCCCTCGGCCAAAAAATCGTGGCCGAGCAGTATGGACTCGGCGACCTGCTCCATTCCAAAGTGTTCATTCTCTGTGGAGACGGTTGCATGATGGAAGGCATCTCCTCTGAAGCCGCGTCCTTTGCCGGGCACCTGGGCCTCGATAACGTCGTGGTGATCTATGACGCCAACGACATTTGCCTCGATGGTCCCATCAGTGAATGTTTCTCAGAAGATGTCGGGGCACGATTCAAAGCCCAAGGCTGGGACGTTTTCCACCTCGATGGCCATAATTTTGACGACATTTCTGCGACCTTTGCCAAACTCAAAACCCAGACCCGCCCCACCCTCCTCATTGCCAAAACCATCATCGGGAAAGGCTCCCCTACCTACCAAGGCAGCTGCGAGGTCCACGGGAAAGCACTCGGCCCGGACGAAGTCCTCAAAACCAAAGAAAACCTCGGGATTCCCACCACCCCTGATTTCTACGTTCCCGACGCGGTTCTCGAAACGTTTGCCACCTTACGCACCCAACAAGAAACCGCCTACGCCGAATGGCAGGGCAAATTCAACGCCTGGGAAGCCCAAAACCCCGAAAAAGCAGCCCGCTTCAAAGCCAGCCAAACCAAGACCCTTCCCGCCGACTTTGAGGCCCAGTTGGCCGCTATTGAAATCCCCACAAATGCAGCCACACGCCAAGCCTCTGGAATGATTTTGCAACGTCTTTATGAGCTGGTGCCCTACCTCGTCGGGGGGTCTGCCGATCTTTCGGGGTCCGACAACACCATGATGAAAAAAGGCGGCCTCATTTCAGCCGGACACTTTAACGCAAGAAACATCAAATTTGGGGTCCGTGAATTTGCGATGGGGGCCATCGCTTCTGGCCTCGCACTTCAAGGCAATCTCCTCCCATTCTGCGGCACCTTTTTGACCTTCTCCGACTACATGCGAAATGCCATCCGATTGGCCGCCTTGATGAAGCTCCCTGTCATTTACCAATTCACCCATGATAGCATCTTCCTCGGCGAAGACGGCCCCACCCACCAACCGATCGAGCACGTGGCCTCCCTTCGGGCAATGCCAGGACTCACCGTGGTACGCCCTGCCGATGCCAATGAAGTCAAAGGCGCTTGGATGCATGCCCTCAAATCACACACACCTACCGCGTTGATTCTCTCTCGTCAAAACCTGCCTATCCTACCGCAAACACGGATCGATGGCGTCGCCCGTGGAGCCTATATCTTACTGCGCGAATCTCAACCCACAATCGACTACGCGTTGTTCGCCACTGGCTCTGAGGTCCCACTCGCCCTCCAAGTCGCGGAAGCCCTGATCCAAAAAGGCAAAAGCGTGCGTGTCATTTCCATCCCCTCTTTCGAAATTTTCGAGCAACAAGACCCCACCTACAGAGAGACCGTCCTCGGCGGCAACATCGCCAAACGCGTCTCGATCGAGGCCCTTACCTCCTTTGGCTGGCACAAATATATCGGCTCCGATGGCATCAGCATCAGTGTCGACACCTTCGGGATGAGCGCCCCTGCAAAAGATCTGGCAATCCATTTTGGCTTCACCGTTGAAAAAATCTTAGGAAAACTATGATCCGGATAAAAAATCTAAAAAAAGTCCACGCCAACGGGTTCATCGCCCTCGATGAGATCAATCTTCACGTCGAGAAAGACGAGTTTGTCTATCTGGTTGGACCCTCCGGGGCTGGAAAATCCACCCTCCTCAACATGCTCTTCCGCGCCGACATCCCCACCACCGGCGAAATTTACATCAACAATTTCTCACTCAACAACATTACCATTCGCCAAATCCCGCTGTTGCGCCGCAGCATCGGCGTTATTTTCCAAGATTACAAGCTCCTCCCCCGCCGTACGGTCTACGAAAACGTCGCCTTTGCCCTTCGGGTGTTGCACGTTGAACGCGCCCACATTAAACGCCAAGTCACCCAAGTCTTAGAGCTCGTCGGCCTTCAACAAAAAATGAACCACCTACCCTCCCAGCTCTCGGGCGGCGAACAGCAACGCATTTGTATCGCCCGGGCCATTGTGAACAATCCCCCCATCCTCTTGGCCGATGAACCGACCGGGAGCCTTGACCCCGACACATCTTGGGAAATTATGCAGCTATTGAGTAAAATTAACTCACGCCAAACCACCGTCATCGTCGCCACCCACAACAAGGCCATCGTCGATGACATCCGCAAGCGTGTAGTGGGCATGGAAAAAGGGCGCATCGTGCGGGACCGCCAGTTAGGGATGTACGACGATGTTTAGAGACTTCCTGTTTTTTATCTCCGAGGCCTGCATCGGCATGCGTCGCTCCGGCATTATGATCTTCATTTCCATCGCCACCATTGCCGTTTCACTCATCGTTTTCGGCATCTTTTTACTCATCACGGTGAACATGAACAACCTCGCTGATTTTATTTCCTCCAAGCTCGAGCTCCGGGTCTTTCTGAAACACAATCTCTCCACTGAAGAGCTCCAAATTCTCCAACGCCGCATTGCCACCATGACCGACGTCAAGCAAGTGGTCTATATCGACCATGAAACGGCCTGGAAGCAATTCCAAGACAACTTTAAAACCATGGATCTCAGCGATCTTTTAGAGCAAAATCCATTGCCCGATTCTTTTCGGATTTATCTCGAGAAAAACGACCAAATTCCCGTCCTCGCCCGCTATCTGAGAAGCTTCCCCGAGGTGGAAGAAGTCAGCTACCAAGGGGCCATTGCCCACCGCATCGAGCTGTTCTCCAAATTCACCCGTGTTGCGGGGCTAACCTTGGTCATTTTGCTCACCATCGCCACCCTCCTGATTACCGTCAATACCATTCGCCTCACTGTGATTGCCCGCCAAAATGAGATCACCATCATGCATCTCGTAGGGGCCACCCACACCTTCATCCAATGGCCGTTCATCATTGAAGGCCTTATCATTGGCATTTCTGGGGCCAGTATCGCCGTCATTGTGATCAAATTTTTCTACCTCTTTTTCAGCATCCGGTTCCAAACCGCCATCCCCTACGTGCCCTTGGTTTTTGACAGCCTCACCCTCAATCTCATCTACGGATTTGTAGCACTGATGGGAGCTTGTCTCGGGGTCCTCGGCGCCTATATTTCTGTCTCAAAATCACTCAAGGCATCCATCTAAATGAGGAGTTCACATGTTAAGTTTTTTTAGGAACCACTCACGCACCATCGGTTGGGGGATTGTGGTGGTATTCGTCGGCAGCTTATTTACCGGAACCGTCTTTTTGGGCCGACACCTCATGCAAGAACGTCGCGAGAAATCTGCCGATGCCGTGGCGTTTGTCGGAAAATACCCCATCGAAAGACTGCGGTTCAACAACTACCTCAACCAAACGCTCTCCCGCTTTAGTGGCGATGACATCAACAAACTAGACCCCGAAATTTTGGAATTGGTGGAATTTTCAGCCCTAAGCCAGACCATCCAATGGACCATTTTCTACAAAGGGGCCGAAGAAAAAAACCTGACAGTCGGCTCCGATGAATTCGAAGGCGCCCTCCAAGGCCTGTACCGCGACTACGACGTTAAAGGCCTCAAAGAGCTCAAAGCCCTCCTCAAAAAGAACAATTACCCCTACAAAGACTTCAAACAAAACCTGGAAGACGACCTCCGTTCCCAGAAATTTGTCCAATATCTCGAAACCCATGTCCCCCAAGCCAGCTCCCAAGATGTCACAATGGCCTATACCCGGATCAATATCCAACATCTTCTGATCAAATCCGGCACGGCCAACGCCATGGCTGCAGCCAAAATCCGCAAAATTCAGGGTGAGATTGCTGCTGGACTCTCCTTTGAAGCCGCGATAGCAAAATATTCCGAAGACCCCAAAAGCAACACTAAACAAGGCAAACTTGGGTGGATGTCCACCCAAAAAATCACCCCAGAAATTGCCAAAGTCGCCTATTCCCTGACGCTTAAACGTCTCTCCTCCCCCATTAAAAGCCCCGTCGGCTACCACCTGATTCGGGTCTTAGACCGCGCCACCCTCATCCCCCCTACCCTCAACATCACCCAGCTCAAAGACAAGGTCCACAAAGACATGCAACGCCACGCCAGCCAAGA
This sequence comes from bacterium, assembly GCA_023249285.1. Taxonomy (GTDB): domain Bacteria; phylum Margulisbacteria; class Marinamargulisbacteria; order SXXA01; family JAHFDB01; genus JAHFCZ01. The sequence goes on from JAHFCZ010000029.1 coordinate 5,345, forward strand.
ATATGTAGAAAGCTTCATTCGCCAAAATCCGCTGCTGGTCGTCGACCCCATTTTAAAGGCCTATAACGCCAAAATGTCCGGCGATATCCCCAGTGCAATCGGCGCTTATCAGTCGCAGATCTCCAACGTTCCCACCTCCCCCATCCCCCATTACCTCTTAGCCAAGCTCTATTTACAAACCCATCAACGGGCCCTCGCCATTCAAGAACTCCAAAAAGCCTCCCTCAAAGCCCAGCTCAACAAAGGCACAGACTTTATTGCCCTCCACTTGCTATTAGGGAAGCTCTACAAAGAAGACGGGGACAACGCCAAAAAACAAAGCGAATATCGCCAAGCCATTACCGCGGCTGGCGTTCATGGCCCCTCCCTAAGTGCGCTGGTTCAGCAACTCAAAAAGCTAGGCGAACCCACCCTCGCCAAGGAAGCCGAAGCGAAGCTTAAACACTAAAGTCTGACGGGGTAGTCGCTCGGGGTGTACGCAACGCGCTCGTCGACGTATAATTGATGAAGGAGGGCAATTATTATGCCAGTAGTCGTAACCGATACCACGTTCACACAAGAAGTGACACAAACCGAAGGCTATGTTCTCGTTGATTTTTGGGCAGAATGGTGTGGCCCGTGCCGCATGCTCGCCCCAGTCTTGGAAAGCCTGGCCAAAAAGTTTGAAAACAAAGTCAAAGTCGCCAAGCTCGACACAGATGCCAACCCTGAAGTCGCCGGCCAATACCGAATTGCGAGCATTCCTTGCTGCGTACTCTTCAAAAATGGTCAGGAAGTCTCCCGGTTTGTGGGCTTCCGTAACGAAGCGCAATTCACCGAAGACCTCACCAAGGCCATTGCTTAAGTCAAAAGTCTCACTCGGCATTATAGGGCTCCTAGTCCTAGGACTAGGAGCCCTACTCTATCGCCAAACGCATCCAGAATTAGGGACATTTACCGCCCCCAACCCCCCAGAAACTATCATTGAAAAAGCCCCCATCACCCTCATCGAGGTCCATATCGCAGGAGCTGTTCATTACCCTGGTGTCTACCAGGTTGCGCCCGGGCTCCGTATCCGAGAAGCCTTAGCCAAAGCCGGCGGCGTTCTTCCGAACGCCGATCTCGACTCCATCAAGCTCTCTGCCAGGCTCAAAGATGGACAGAGGATTCACGTGAAACCCTTACTGATGCCTCGCAAAAAAAGACTGGAGTAAAGGGCCCATATCAATCCCTCTGCCAGTCTCAACTTGGGCAATCTGATCGGCATGTATTTTTGTAACCTTCGCAACAGACGTCTGAATCCGCTCTAACTGTTGCGGATTAGCCACCGCTTCCAAAGCAAACTGCAACACAAAACAAGCAAGCCGCCAATCTTCTGAGGCCCCGATACTCGCTGAAAGACGCATCACATTATGGGCATCCCCGGTCATTTTCTGAACCACCCCGGCGAATTTATTGATATCAAACGAAGGCGTAATATTGTGTGCCGTGACCTCTTTTAAAAATTGATCCCAGAGCCCCGCATGCGCCGCAACTTCCCTGAAATGCAGTAAGAAATGGTGAACAGTTTGCGCCAAGACTGGATCTTTAATCTCTAAAAAGGCCATGGCCCCGGCACCCCATCCTTCAATATCCAGAGAGGGGTTTTCTTTTTTGACCGATGCAATCGTCTCCAACAAACGCTTCCCCGTCAACGCATTGCGTTGCATGACCGTTAGCCCCTTTTCATCCCTCGCGTACATCGTAAAAAAATTACCTGCAGCAAGATGTCCACCGGCAGTCGGGCTACTATAAGTCCCACCGGCAGATCCCACCGGAAACATGGTGAGCGCATCTGCATCGCGAACGACAACCCCAGAAATGGGGATGGGTGAACTAGCCGCCCCACCTGATTTGGCAAAAGTCATCACATCAAATTCCAAGCCCATCGCACGAGCCATACTGGGAGATTGGGGGGCTGCACAGGCCGTTTGGACCTCATCGGCAAGGACAACGAGCCCCTTTTGACGTTCTCCACGGACCATATCTATAAACGCTTTAGACCGTATTTCACCAGCCCCTTCCCCTTTTAAGGGTTCCACCACCAAAACACATCGTCTTCCGCCTTCACGTTCTTTTTGAATCCGATCTCTGAGCGCCGCGTCATCACTAAAATCAAGCTTAATCCGTCGGTGTTCATCGGGCTGTCCGCCAATCGGCAACTGGTCGACCCGGAATGGATTGGCATCCCCGGTTCGACCATGAAACGAGTGCGTATCAAAAAGAAAGACCACCTCTTTGGGATCTACTTTGTCTCGGGCACAGACCAATCGTTGGCAGGCTTGCAAGCCTTGGCTCACCGCTTCCCCGCCGGTATTCATGATCATGACTTTGGTCTTCACCCCAGCCCCAAACACATCGGCATAGAGTGCTCTGAGCCCCACATACGCTGCAGCCGCACCCGTAGTTTGAACGGCATTAGAGGTCAATGAAGTCCCGTGCTGAGCAAAAGCATCTTCGACCTCTCTGCTCAATGCCCCTGCCCCGGCACGATTGGCACCATAAGCCGCATTTAAGTCCAAATGAACAGACTCCCCATCTGTTCCTGAACGCATCACAATCCCATCCACCCGTTGCGCCAACACCCCCAAAATACCGGCATAGTGAGCAGTACTCGCATCTTGTCGCAATACAATCACCTGTGCAGGTGACAGCTGATCCATAAACGCATGAAACTCGCTCCGAATCTCAAGCTGCGTTCGCGATGTGGCACCTCTGTAGGACTCAAAAATTGTCTTAAAATAGGCATTAATATCCGCCAAAGACATCCGTTGAACCTGTACTGTCGAAAGCTGTGTCTTGGGATTAACCACAAGCCTATCAGGAGAAACATGCACGATACTCAGCTGCCCCCGCTCTGTCCGGACAGAGGCAGAAAACGGACGTGCTACTGCCCCCTGAGACAATGAAGGTCTCGCACTCGCGGCTACCGAACGCACTAGGGAAGCCCCCACACCAACCGACCCAACCCTAACCAATTGCGCTGCACGCGCTGCTGCTGCCAAAGCCATAAAATGATATCCTTTATTGAAAATTTTTTGAGGAATTAAAACGGAAGAACTAAAAATGGAATAGCCAAAGCATAGAAAATCCCCCCCAAGATGTCAAGCAAGGGACACAAAAAATAGTTGTCGCTTGATGCAGTTTAAACCCCACCCCTAGCCCCTCCCCATTTTTTCAAAACAGAGAGGGGAACCCCCCTAAAAAGGCTAAATTCAAGCTCCCCTCTCTATTCCCAGAGGGAATGGGGAGGGGCTGGGGGTGGGGTGGTTCTTCCAAATGAGGAGCCCCAAAATGGGAAGCCTGGGCCCTTTTACAACAGAGCCTAAAAAAGACCGGCATGTTCCTTGAGTGCAAATCCATCCGTCATGCCAGCGATATAGTCGCACACCACCCGCTGTTTGGAATTTTCGGTGGAAATCCGGGCCCGATGCGCCACGGGGAGCAATCGAAAATCCTCAGAAAAAGTCTCGAACAAGACCCGAATGATACGCTGGCCCTTCTTGTTCATTTTATAAATGTCTTCGTGGGAATAAAATTCGGTGTATAAATATTTTCGCAATTCAATATTTTGGGTCCGCATCGCATCACTAAACGCCACGATTGGCGTTGAGAGCCCCTGTAATTGGGTCAAATCCCGCAGTTCTACTTTTTTTAATGTACTAGTAGCCCGAGCCACCACATCTTCGATCTGACGCGAAATTAACGCGCTATTGATTAAGGTCTTGAGTTGATAGGGCTCCAAGTTGGCATACTGAGACTCCACCGAGGCCTTCGCCTCTCGCCACAAGCTCACTTTGGCACTCAGATCAGACTCCACCAGAATCCCAGCCCCCAACCCGTCATCCAGATCATGGTTATTGTAAGCAATCTCATCCGCAAGGTTCACAACTTGGGCTTCCAGGGTCAGATACACCTCTTCGGCTTTAACATCGGGATGATCCCAAGGCGTTTGATGCTTTTTCAGACCTTCTCGCACCTCAAAAGACAAATTCAGGCCCGGAAAACCCGGATATTTTTGTTCTAATTCTTCCACCACACGTAGGCTCTGGATATTGTGCTCAAATCCCCCAAAGTCCGCCATCAACTCATCGAGTGCCCGCTCCCCAGAATGTCCAAAGGGGGGATGCCCCAAATCATGGGCCAAGGCAATCGCCTCTGCTAAATCTTCATTGAGTCGCAATATCCGAGCCAAATGCCGGGAAATCTGGGCCACTTCTAACGTATGGGTCAATCGCGACCGATAATGGTCCGAATCCGTGGCCACAAACACTTGGGTTTTGTGTTTCAGTCGTCGAAACGACTTCGCATGGATAATCCGATCTCGGTCCCGTTGAAAACAGGTCCGTGTCGCCGAGGCCGTCTCAGGATACCGGCGCCCCTGCGAGCCACTACTTTTAGCGGCATAGGGCGCCAGTGTCTGATGTTCTAAATCCTCAAAATAAGATCTTAAGTCCAAAGTCTATTAGAACGCGAAGCGCAAAAACCCGGTGATAGTATTCCCGTTCACCAATTTGGAGATCGTAACCGCCGGATCTTTCACAAAATCCTGGTCCACCAAGCACACATCTTTGTAGTACTTGTTCATACGACCCATGACCATTTTCTCAGCAATCTCTGGAGGTTTCCCCTCGTTGATGGCTTGCTGACGGATAATGTCTTTTTCCTTTTCGATTTCATCGGCCGGCACTTCACTTTGAAGCAAGTAAGTCGGGGCCGCGGCGGCCGTGTGCATGGCAACGTCCTTGCCCAACGCTACATCTACAGGAGAAGTAAACCCAATCAACACCCCGATTTTACCGTTCATGTGGATGTAACTGGAGATCGCGCCAGCCGCTAAGGCAGCTTGACGTTTCAAGGTAATATTTTCACCCAGTTTCAACACACATTCAGAGATCAACGGGGAGTTTACCAAGGCCTCGGCATGGGCTGGATTGGCCAACGCTTCTTGCGCCAACGTGTTGCCCAAGTTTGAAAAAGCTGTGTTATTGGCCACGAAATCTGTTTCGCAGTTCAATTCCAAGATCACACCTTTTTTCTGATCGGCTGAGAGGGCCACGAATACTTTGCCTTCTTTGGTTTCACGATCAGATTTTTTGGAAACTGCCGCCAACCCTTTTTCACGCAAATATTTCACAGCCGCCTCAAAATCGCCGCCGGAATGCTCTAACGCTTTTTTACAATCCATCATACCCACGCCTGTTTTTTCGCGGAGCTCTTTCACTAACGATGCTGCAATACTCATGAATTACTCCTTGTCTGCGTCTTCAGTCTCAAAGCTGCCAGCAGCAACCGCAACACCAGCCTCAGCGCCAACCATTTCTTGAAGCATTTGGGTGGTTTCATCTTGGCCGCCACGCTCTGCTTTTCCGTCCAATACCGCCTGCGCAATGATGCTACAGATCAATTTGATCGCACGGATCGCGTCGTCGTTGGCAGGGATCGGATGCTGAACTTCTGTCGGATCTGCGTTGGTATCTACCACGCCAATGATCGGAATGCCAAGCTTATTGGCTTCTTTAACAGCAAGCTGTTCTTTGGTGGTATCCACAACAAAAATCAAAGAAGGCGCCACACCCATTTGACGAATCCCGTCGAGGTAATAGCGCAAACGCGTAATTTGTTTTTTCTTACGTGAGGCTTCTTTGTTAGACAAACGATCAATCACACCGTCTTCCAACATTTGGTTGAATTGGCGAAGCTTGTTGATACTTTGGCGAAGGGTCACGTTATTGGTCAACATCCCACCCAACCAACGATGGTGGACGAAGGGCATTGCACACCGTTCAGCTTCAGTTTGAATCGCTTCTTGAGCTTGTTTTTTGGTCCCAACAAACAACACGTTTCCGCCACCTTTGACGGTGTCTTTGACCAATTGGTAGGCCTTACGGATCAGCTTGATTGACTGTTGAAGGTCAATCACGTGAATCCCGTTTCTAGCCGTGAAGATGTAGCGTTTCATCTTGGGGTTCCAACGCTTGGTTTGGTGACCGAAATGCACCCCTGATTCGAGCAACTGACGCATGCTCACGACTTCGTTTTGTGGACTTTTCTTGACCTCTTCCATGAGGGTTCCTTCCGAGCACGTACATTAAAGCATGTACGTTAAGATAAAATTTGAGGGGAAAACTCCCGCTCAGCCCATTATGGGCAAAAAATTAAAGCACGTCATTGTAGCCTCAAATAGCCGAAGCGTCAATCGCTGAGCGAAGTGCACCCACCATCCGAACCACATCTTCAAAGGACATGTGAAAAGGATGTGCCGTAATGCGAATAATATCTGGCGGCCGCACATCGATCTCTGCTCGCACCCCGTTTTGCCCACCTGTCATTAATTTTTCAACGGCATTCAAATCCACGCCTGTCACCCGAAGACTGATCATCGCCCCGCGCTCACAAGGGTCTTTCGGGGTCACAAATTGTACACGCCCCTCCCGTAAATGATCCGCAAAAGCTGTCTCCAAGACCTCCCAATGAAAAAGGGTCATGTTCTCAAAATGGGCAAACCATTGCGGCACCCCAAAGTCGTTGATGGCCTTTAGATTTTCAGCCACGACCCGCAACGCCATTGGTTCTGGGTTACTTTTACGGAGGCGTTGCACGTTTTCAGACGAATGAAGCGTGTCAGGCGAAAAGACATTGATCTTGGCAAACACATCAAAATCGCCGGTCCGTCCATTGGCCAGCCATCCTGACACGGGGCTAAAAACAATCCCTCGCTCACGTAAAAGTGTTTCGTTGGTGTACACAAACCCTGGGGCCCCCGGCGTTCCGCTCACATGCTTGTAGCCGCATCCTGCCGCGGCCACAATTTGATCTTCCTCAAAATGATGGGGCGCACACCCGACACTATGGGCACAATCCCACACGCAAGGCACGCCCTGCGTCAGTAATACCTCATTCATCGCGGCAACAGGCAGCAATTGTCCGGTATTAAAAACTATCGTGGGCAACAACGCAGCGGCAACCGTACCCTCAGAGGCCGCAATCGTCCTTTGAATCACATTGGGGTCATAGCGCAGCCCGTCTGAAATAGGAATTTCAACCACATAATGCCGCTGAATATAGGCAAATTGAGCCGCTTCATCCGCGCCTGGCTCGAAAAGAGCCTGCAGTGCATCAAACTTGGCGTGGTGCTCATCACGCAGGGCGTTTCGCTTGCTCGGGTGGCTCACCGCATCTTTCAGGCGTTGCTGGATCAGCGTCATCACCAAGGTCTTGTCCGAATTAAAGTCGTTTTGAAGGCACAAAATTTTGTTGCGTGCCCCCCAAATATCCGGGTGATACAAGGCCCCCAACAAATCCGCCAAGTCGTTACTCAACCCATTGCCTGCCATCACATCCGTCGGCTTCGCGCCCAACAGAGCCGAATAGGCCTGGACCATGCCCGCTTGGAGATGTTGTTTATAAGCAAAATTACGCGCCTTACTTTCTTGGGCATCTCGCCCCCAATGCACATGATGAGGCGGGTCCGTGGTCAAACGCCTCAGAAAATCCACCACGACCGTAACCGCTGAACGGGCTGGCCTTCCCAGCGAGTGTGCAGCACCCGCAATAATCTCGGAACTCGGGAATTGGGCACGCAAATCCGCCGCTTCTGGAGACGTTTGATCCAGCATCTTCGCTTTTCTCAGAAACCCGGCCATCACATCCAACCCAGACGCCACCCCTAACGCTGCAGTTTTCCGAAACGGCGTACTTGAAATGGTCATGATAATTCCTTTGAGAGAGTTTAATTAGGAAGAAAAGGCATTGTATCAAATCCGTGAATCCTGCGCGACTGTTCCCTCGATTTGAATTTGAGACTATTATCCTTACTAAGGAACCTAACCATGGCTATCAATAAAAATGAATTTATACCAGCACAGCCACATGAAACCCTCACCACAGGCGAGGTCATTCACATGTTGAGAGAACTCAAAGGCTGGACACAAGCTGAATTAGCATTAAGAAGTGGGCTACGCGTATCCAACATCAGCCTTCTTGAGCGAAATCATATCGACATTGGAAAAAAACGAGCCGAAGCCCTCGCCAAAGCCTTCGGTATCCATCCTGCAATCATCATGTTCCCCGAATATGAAGCCCTCGCGATTGCAAACGTGGCTTAACAGCAATTTTTAAGGATCTAGTTTCATGAACGGCTCTCCATGAAATCTATAATGAAATTATGTCAAATCTATAATAACAATTGAAACCCATCGGGAAAACCGCTATTCTCACAATAGGCCAGCTACCGACTCACCAAATCCCCCTCAACAAACTGGTGAATCATGCTTGAAATCAAAGTTTGATACGGCATTCCCAATTCAAACGCTTTCTTTTGGATTTCAGTGTAGTCGTGCTCGTAAAGGCGAATGGTGATACGCCGATTCTTTTTCATCGTGGCAGACGCAATTTTTGCAACAGTCTTCACTTCTTTAGCAGTGGCTTTCCTTGGAATGACCTTACCAGACTCATAGTCTGCAAGGAGCTCTTTTTCATAAGGATCTAGTTTCATGAACGGTTCTCCATTTCTTGTTGGTATTCTTTCGTCGCTTTTCGACTGGGGATAATGGTTTTCAAAAAAATATAGTCCTTTTCCAAGATACAAGGCACCAAACAAACATATTGCCCGACCAAAACATAGTAAATCACCTGATTGGGATATTTATCAGGATTTGGATGGTCTATAATTTTCCACAGATTCCCATAAGACAAACAAAGCACTACTTCTTCAAACGAAATCCCGCGCTCGTGCTTTAAAAATTTATTCTTTTCAGCATTCCATTCAAATCTCATCAAAAAATTGTACATCTAAAGCATGTACAAATCAAATCATAGGCTTAAGCCAACAGCGCAATCGCATCTAAATTGAGTCTAGACAGGCTATCTTTTATGTCATCCCCGACTTGATCGGGGATCCAGAAAAGAAAAATGAGTCTAGACCTGGATTCCCACCTGCGTGGGAATGACAAAGGTGAGCCCTGGAATAACAACGTTGTAATGGACTTAGCCTCACTTTAGATGCGATTGCCCTGCCCACCGCAGCGCATCCTCAATAATCGTCTTCAAATCCGAGCGCTGGGGGGTCCAGCCCAGGACGCTTCGACTGAGGGCCGCACTGGCCACCAAGATCGCAGGGTCCACATCACGACGGGCATGAAACTCATGCGGCACCGGGCGCCCTAAAACAGCCTCGGCAGCCTGAATAACAGCCAAGACACTGGCCCCTTCGCCGGTGCCTAAATTCATGTGATACGCCCCGGACGTCGATAAAATAAAGTGCAAGGCCGCCACATGCGCGCTGGCCAGGTCACACACGTGAATATAATCCCGAATACAGGTCCCATCTGGGGTTGGATAATCGGTGCCAAACACCTTGATGGGATGCGTATCCGTGGCACGCAACACCAAGGGAATGAGATGTGTTTCAGGATCATGGGCCTCCCCAATTTGGGCCTCGGGGTCCGCACCGGCGGCATTAAAATACCTCAAACAGATTGAGGGTAGGCCATAGGCCTTGTGATAATCCGCCAAAATCGACTCCACCATCAGCTTCGTCCGACCATACGGATTTATGGGCAATAAGGGATGGTCTTCCTCAATCGGGGTCTGTATCGGATTCCCATACACCGCAGCCGTAGATGAAAAAATCACGGGTATGAGCTGATACGCCAACAGTGTGCGCAAAAATGCCAGGGTTTTGACCACATTATGCTCATAGTAAAGTTGGGGATTTTGTTCGGATTCAGGCACGCTAATCTTGGCGGCAAAATGCAAGACCGCCACAGGCTGATACTGGGCCAGAACATCGGCAACCACCTGCGGGTCCGCACAATCACCTTGCACCAAGGGCCCCCACTGTACAAACTCCCGGTACCCCGTCTCCAAGGTATCCAACACCACCGGCACAAACCCTGCTTTAGCCAAGGCCTGACACGTATGCGCACCAATGTACCCTGCACCACCCACCACCAAGACTTTTGCCCCAGCCAAGACTTTTTCCTCAGATTGTTTCATGCGATAATAGCCTCACTATGAACCCCGACCCAACGAAACCGCTGACCAAGATTCTGGTTAT
>JAHFCZ010000122.1 GCA_023249285.1 bacterium
TCGGGGTGATATCCTCAGGCTCTAAGCGTATTTGGCTCGCATATTTTTCAGCCAATGTCTTTAAAAACTCTGCCACTCCCAGAACTCCCTGACTCAGTTTTTGGACCTGCTTTAGCATATGCGCCAAGATATTCCCGCCACTTTTCACAATTTCATCGGTTGCCCCTTTAGTCTGGAGCAGGCTTCCCAGCGCTTGCTCCCACAGCCCCCATTGCGTTTTAAATGCTGAAGACTCTTGTTTGGCACTTGCGACTGTCAGATCCCCAACAGCGGCGAACACACCCAACACGTCTGCAACACTGACATGGAGGAATTGGGTATTCGAATCCGAGATCTTTTGTCCCACTAAGTCCCTGCACATCGGGAGGGCATGGATTTCCAGGCCTACATAAATGCAGCGGGTGGCTATATATTGGTGGGCACAGGCCTCTAATTTCTCCCCGATCACGCTCGCCCACATTGAGGGAGAGAGTTCCGTTAGAACGCCGATAAAGCGACCCAAAAGCCCATCATGACACTCGGTGATAAAGGGGGTGATTTCTTTGGCTTTTTCCTGAAGAAAGGCTTTGGCTTCTTCGGGTGTTTTTTTCGCTAAATTTTCAAAGATCGCTTTGACGACTTTAACGAACTCTTTGTTATGTGGATGTCCCGCCATTTTTTGGAGACAATCGACCATAAATTTTTCAAGCAGGAGATCTTTTCCCCCGCAGGTCGTACTGATCCAGGCGGCGACGATCTGCTCTCTTTCAACTGGATTTGAGGTCTGATCCCAGGTGACTCCTTGCGGAAGCCCCGTGCCGGATTGGCCAGCCCCGCCGGCGGCAATATCCATAAAAGAGGGGCGCAGATCCGCTAACCCCTCCAAAAATGTGGCTAGTTGTTTCTCAGGTGCATCATATTGAGATGTAACCTGTATGTGTTGTGGCACCACCGCCACTGTCTTTCTTATAGCCATACAATCATTATCGCTTTTTTTATCAAAAAATTTTACGCATTCCTAAATTCTTTTTCAAAAGAAGGTACACTACTTTGATCCGGGATCCAGGTTCAAAGAGGATAACCAAAAGCCTGTCTTTGGCAAGAAAAGATGTAGGCTAAAAATGAGCAACAAATTCTTGAAATACCGCCCATAACGGATCTGGAAAGGGAAGAAACGAGAGAAAATCTTTGCTTCAAAAGATCAAAAGTGACCTCAATAAACCAGCCCATACTAGACTTGCCTCGCTTGGCAAGTCCAGCAAATACTTTATGCGCTCGACTTCAACCACCTAGACTAAGCTAGCCTCAGAGGTGTCCTAAGTCAGGAAAAAGACTGCCTTGCCCCGATTATTTGCAACGCATTATCCCCAGAGTGCATTCCAAGTCGTTACTCCCAAAACGTATCATTCGTTTCTAGGCTAAGTGGGTTCTGGCGCAACGGTTGCATGTCCGCCAAACGGCCACCACTTTTTTTTCGGTTTTGGGGTGAATTGGTCCGCATGCCCAGCTGCTTTATACTGGGCCTGATACCGTTTATAGTCGGCAGGTTTGAGCGATGGCCCGTCACAGGGAACCCCCAGCTGAATCAGGGCGGCAAGGGTACGTTGGACCTGTGCTTCATATCTTTGCTGAGACGGTTCGTGATTAAATTTATGGCTTTGAAACCGTGCGATTTCCGCTTCCAGCCGCCAGGTTTTCATCTCGGCTTCTCTGTTTTCAGTCTTGGCTTGTCTTTCGAGCACTGTTAACGCCATCATCGCATCGTCACATGGCATGGCAACCGAGAACATCGCGTCCACTTCTGCTGGCCTCACCACTTTTGCATAGAGGTCGTGATCACGCGCAAGCATCGCCCACTTTTGAAGGGTCATTTCCATAGCAGGTAGCCCCATTAACTGTCTCGCGTATTCCCGCCACATGGGCTGTTGATCCTGCCTGAAACTGCTGGCCATTTTTACCAAGCACTCTTGGCGTGATGATGGATGGAACCCTTTCTCCAAGAGTGCATCCATAAGGCCGGTGTCCTGCTCGCGGATGGCCCTGAGCCAGCATGAATCCCATCCTAAGTCAGGCTGTGTCTCTTCTGGGGTTGCCGCAATGACCTCTAAGAGCATTGCACGTGGATACCGAGTCTCCGTCTCCACCCTATAGCTTATATTGTCCCACAACCCCTTTGGATCATCTAGGTTCAAGCTTAGCGACAGGTTATATCGTTCCTTAAGGGCCTCCAGCGGTAAAAACATTCTCCTCATGTATACCTTGATCAATACCTCTTTCCGCGAGTTATGATTCCAGTTGTCTAGCGCCCCCAACGGCACCAACACGTCCGCCCAAGGCCCATCGTATCCCTGATGAAAGCAGTCCCAGTTTATGGATCCGAGCAGGGCGACTAGGCCCTTCTTTTTTTTTGTTTCTTCGCTTGTATCCAGGCTTTGAGTAGCGTTGGCTACTATCAGAGTGGTCAATTTTTTGATCTGCTGGTGGATGTCCGTGATTCGTGCTGCCCATAGCTCAAGGCCAGGGCGCGGGATTGGGGTGCGGATATCCACCAGATCACAGAGGGGAGAGCCCACAGGACACCCCAGATCCATGAGCTTGAGCATGGTCGGGTAGTCGTAGACACCGACCGCTTTTTCCATTGCCATCTCAAAGGCCGCTTTACAGACGTCATTCTCCGGATCATAGGTGACGCCCAGATGGGCCTGAAGCGCTAAAAAGTGCGCCAGACTGCACGCTGCAGCGCTCTTCAGCATCGCGTTTTGAGGTGAGCTGGGCAGGGTTGCCCATCGTGTCTTAAAATCGTGGCGGGCTAAGACTGACTCAAGTTCGGCCACCGATTCAAACTTGATGAAAGTTTCAAGTATAGGATCAGCTTCTGATCCTGGGAGCTTTGCACCCATCTTAAGGGCCAAAACACTCGCAACCTCCCCATATCCCCACCATTTTTGGAGCTCCTCTTCAGTTGGTTTGGCACCCAGCTCTATTAAAAGCTCGGCAACTTCACACGATAGTAGTCTTCCCCCGTTGAGGAGGGCCTCCCAGTTCACGGTTTCGAGCGGGCAAGCCCGCCACAAGTCTCGGATGGATGTCATGTTCCATTGATGACTAGAGTAATCGTCACTTTGTTTTTCATAGTATTGGAGGATCTTGTTTAATTGCTCTTTGTCTTCATCGAGCGGAAGGCTCCCGCGTTCGCCTAGCACCCCTTCGACTATTTTTCGAGCCCAGGGTGTATCCCAAATGACATCACTCCGCTGGGTGCCTACCGGCTGGGGGGGGGGAACCAGGAGCGCATCTTGGAGCACCGCAGTGGATTGTGCTTGTGCCCATTTTTCAAGCCCCGACTCGTCTTTGAGTCGGAGGATCATCGCGATCCTCGCCCCCCCTTTTGGCCAGAGCTGTTCGGCTAGATTAAGCGCCAAAGCTCTCAATTTCGCGTGACCCGCCATCTGATCGATTAATCTGCCAAGACTAGTCGCATTGTCTTTTCCTACTCCGCATTTGCCACAACGGATTACATCGACTATTTTGGATTCTATCCCAAACTCAATGGCCACCTCAAGGAAAGCGAATAGAATCGCAACTTTGCTGTCCTCCCTGAGCTTTGCAATCAGTCCGTCCCACGGGAATTGTTTCTCTTCTCCGATCTGACACGCGTATACCGCTGCATCTTTGACTTGTTTGGGGGTCCAGGAGTTTATCTTGCCTGTTTTTAGGGCCTTACGAACCCCTGAGATCGACAGGTCAACCGGCACCGAGCACTTACTCATTTCGAGTAATTTTGCCGCCACTGCATTTGCATACGGGGTCTGGGGATTGCCAGTGTTTTCTTGGTATCGCGATTGCATCCTTAATTTCTCAATGAGTGTAGTGGCTGGTAAATGGCGTGGCGGATTGGCTTTCAGAAGTGTAAATAAGACGAGATCCACAAGGGCATAGTCATTGCGGGCGACTTGGGGGCCTAAGGTCTGACAAACCCGATCCAGGTGTCGGGGGTCCGTGGCGAGACGCTCGAGTTGGAGGGTTTGCAATGTCGCCAAGGCGTTGGACTGTTCTTGGGGGCCGCGGAGCGCTTGGGTCATGAGCTGTAACACTTGGGGACGAAGGGCGTCGTCTTGCAGGCCGAATCGAAGGACATCCAGCAGCTGGTTCGGGGTGATATCCTCAGGCTCTAAGTATATTGTTTTCGCATAATTTGTCGCTAACTCCTTTAAAAACTCTGCCACTCCCAGAACTTCCTGACTCTGTTTTTGGACCTGTTTGAGCATATGTTTCAAGATATTCCCGCCACTTTTCACAATTTCATCGGTCGCCCCTTCAGTTTT
>JAHFCZ010000030.1:0-10929 GCA_023249285.1 bacterium
ACATACCCGAAGGTCTACACAAAAATTATCAACATAAGATACTATGCGTGGATGGCAAACGAAGAAATCGAAACTATTGAATCCGAAACCGCCGAGCACTGGGAAGTGCTTTCCCCCACGAATCGACTCAAAGTTTTCAAAAACCTAGAACGGGCGGAAGCCGAAGACCTCTTCACTACCCTCTCAGCCGCCGACCAATTGGAGATTTTAACACAATTACCTTATCTTGAACGCAGATCCTGGATTCGCTATCTCGAGCCGGATGACGCCGCTGACTTGATTCAGGTTGCCCATGAGGACGACCAAAAGGGATTTTTGGCCCTTCTGGATGAAATTACACGTCGGGAAGTCTTGGCCCTGATGGCCTATGCCGAAGACGAGGCCGGCGGATTGATGAGCCCCCGTTTTGCCCGGGTGCGTCCGACCATGACCATCGACGAGGCCATTCGCTACGTTCGCAAGCAATCCGCTCTGGTTGAAACCATTCATTACGCCTATGTACTGGACTTTAACCAAACCCTGCTCGGGGTCGTCTCTATTCGCGAGTTATTTTCCGCGGCCCCCCACCAACACATTCAAGACATCATGAACGAAGACCCGATTGCAGTACCCGAGGCCATGGACCAAGACGAGGTCGGACACCTGCTCTCCAAGCACGATTTGGTCGCTGTCCCAGTAGTGGACCCTGAAGGAAAAATGAAGGGGATTATCACCTTCGACGACGTCGCCGATGTCATCAAGGAAGAGGCCACTGAAGACATCCAAAAAATGGGGGGGTCTGAGGCCTTTGAGCTCCCCTATTTAAAAACCAAATTCCGGATCATGGTCCAAAAACGCATGGGCTGGCTGGCCATTCTTTTTGTGGGCGAAATGCTCACCGCCACCGCCATGGCTTTCTTTGAAAATGAAATTGCGAAGGCCGTCGTGTTGGCTCTGTTTATCCCCCTCATCATCAGTAGCGGCGGGAACTCGGGGTCCCAAGCCTCCACCCTCGTCATCCGGGCCATGGCCTTGGGCGAGGTCCGCCTCAAAGACTGGTGGCGGGTCCTGCACCGCGAAATTTCCTCTGGGCTTGTCATGGGGACGGGCCTGGGCATTATCGGCTTTTGTCGGATCGTCCTCTGGCATTTCCTCTGGGGATCCTATGGCCCCAACTATTTACTCATTGCATTGACTATTTTCTTGAGTTTGATTGGCGTTGTCGCCTGGGGCACCATTTCAGGGTCCATGCTCCCCTTTGTACTGCGTCGCCTGAAGTTTGACCCGGCCAGCGCATCCACCCCCTTTGTTGCTACTTTAGTGGATGTGACTGGGCTCGTGATTTATTTTTCCATCGCCAGTGTCGTCATGACCCGGTTGATGGCACACTAAACACCCTTACTATAACCTGATGCCGGGACCAATGCTCGTCATCGCGCAGCGGGAAATCCTCCCGGTAATGACTGCCGCGGCTCTCCGTCCTAGCCAAGGCTGCTTGGGCCATCAACAACCCCACTTGGAGCATATTTTGGGTTTCACAACTTTCAGGATCAGCTCCCCGAGGTTCACACAAGACTTGCCAGTCGGAAAGCTGCGCCACCAGCCGTGCTAACCCCTCCCCTGAGCGCGAAATCCCCGCCCATTCCCACATCGCATCCTGCAATGCCAGCCGCAGCTCGGCATTTGTAGAAAAAGCGCTGTTAGCGAAAGGCACAAAGGGCACATTTCTCGGGGGGTGTAGTTTCATTTGGGCATTTCGCAACAGCGCACTAGCGATGCGGTAGCCATAGACAAGCCCATCCAAGAGGGAATTGGAGGCCAGCCGATTGGCCCCATGCACCCCCAAACACGCCACTTCACCCCCCGCATAGAGCCCCGGGATCGAAGTCTGCCCACAGACATCCGTCTTCACCCCACCCATCATGTAGTGTGCGGCTGGCGCCACCGGGATCAAGTCCTTCCCGATATCCAACCCCTCGGCCTTGCATTTGGCATAAATGGTGGGGAATCGGGCCGCCAAATCCAAAGGAATCTCACGCATATCCAGCCACACCTGCCCGGCCCCCGTCCGCTGCATTTCCTGGAAAATCGAACGTGCCACCACATCTCGGGGTGCCAGCTCTGCATCGGGATGATACCGCGACATAAAGCGCTGCCCCTCATCGTTTCGCAGCACCGCCCCTTCCCCGCGTACCGCCTCGGTGATCAAAAATCGAGAGTCGGGGGTCCCACCCGGTTTCGCAAAGGTCGTGGGATGAAACTGAATAAATTCCATATCTTGTAAGGCGGCCCCAGCCCGATACGCCAAGGCAATGCCATCGCCGGTTGCGCCTTTGGGGTTCGTATTATATCGAAAAATCTGTCCGCATCCACCGGTCGCTAAGATCACCGCACTGGCTTGATAGCCTAGGATCTCCCCATCTTGGAGCACCCAACAACCCACACACCGTCCATTGTCCATCATCAAGTCCACAACCATCGCATGGGATAACAGCTTCACTTTCCCTTCCGACTGTAACACAGTCCCCAAGGTCCGGCCGATTTCACGACCGGTGGCATCCCCGACGTGCAAAATCCGACGCTGCCCATGAGCCGCTTCTCGGGTAAAATCCAATTCCCCATCCACCCGATCAAAAATCGCCCCTAATTCAATCAATTCACGGACCCGTAACGGCCCTTCTTCCACCAAAATCCGAACCGCCTCAGGGTCACATAACCCCGCCCCCGCCCGGATCGTATCGGCATAATGAAACGTCGGCGAATCATCTTTACGCATCGCAGCAGCAATCCCACCCTGAGCCACCTGAGTAGCCCCTTCACCGAGCGCCCCTTTACTAATCAACAAGGTTTCGCCGCCATGCGAGAGCTCTCGGGCTGCCGTTAACCCTGCTATTCCACTACCAATTACGATAAAATCCACGCTCGTCATCTTGACCTCGATTGTACACAAACTGCCCCGTTCGTGCTACATTGGACGCATGATGGACACATCGACCACCACGCAACTCCCCACTCAACCCACCACTACTGCGCCATGAGCACCCCGTACACGCCCCAATCCCTCGAGCCGAAATGGACCCAGCGTTGGCAGGAAACGCAGGCCTTCGCCACGGATGAAACCTCATCCAAGCCCCCTTGTTATGTCCTCGAAATGTTCCCTTATCCCTCTGGCAAGCTCCACATGGGCCACGTCCGCAACTACGCTATCGGCGATACTTTTGCCCGATTCAAACGCATGAAGGGCTTCGAAGTCCTCTATCCCATGGGCTATGATTCCCTCGGGTTACCCGCCGAAAATGCCGCCAAAGCCCACCAAGTCCACCCCGAAACCTGGACCCTGGCCCGCATTGAAGAAATGAAAACCCAACAAATCCAGCTCGGCCTCAGCTATGACTGGTCAAAGCTCGTCGTCACCTGCCTGCCCGAGTACTATCGCTGGAATCAGTGGTTCTTCCTCAAGCTCCTGGACAAAGGGCTCGCCTACAAGAAAAAAGCACCCGTGAATTGGTGCGACTCCTGCCAGACTGTACTCGCCAACGAACAAGTCGAAGACGGAAAATGCTGGCGTTGCAAATCCATCATCACCCCCAAAGAATTGGAGCAATGGTTTTTCAAAATCACGGCCTATGCCGATGATCTATTGGAAGGCCTCAAAACCCTCCAAGGCTGGCCAGAAAAAGTCCGCATTATGCAAGAAAATTGGATCGGAAAATCCACTGGCGCCGAGATTCATTTCAAGCTCCAAAATCGCTCTGAAACCCTCACCGTATTTACCACCCGTCCCGATACCGTCTACGGCATCACCTACATGGCCATTGCCCCCGAGCATCCCCTCGTCAAAACCCTGAGTGCTGGATCCGCCCAAGAATCAGACGTAGCGGCGTATGTCGCAGCCGCCAAGGCCAAAACCAAAATCGAAAGATCCGATGCCACCAAGACCAAGACCGGGATCTTTACCGGGCATTACGCCCTCTCACCCTTCACCAACGAGACCGTCCCGATTTGGGTGGCCGACTATGTCCTGATGGACTACGCGTCTGGTGCCGTTATGGCCGTCCCTGCCCACGATGAACGGGACCACAAATTTGCCACCCAATACCAGATCCCAATCAAAGAAATTGAGCTCGAAGACCCGCATAAAATCATCACGCTAATCGAAGAAAACCATTGGGGATCCGCCAAAGTCCAGTACAAACTCCGAGACTGGCTGTTGTCTCGTCAACGCTACTGGGGCACCCCTATTCCCGTGGTGTACTGCAATGGCTGTGGCATGGTCCCGCTCCCTGAATCTGCCCTGCCAGTCACCCTCCCGAAAGACGTCGAATTCCATTGGGAAGGCAACCCCCTCGATAACGTCAAAAACTTCGTCAACACCACCTGTCCGCGTTGCCAGGGCCCCGCCAAACGCGAAACCGATACCATGGACACTTTTGTGGATTCCTCCTGGTACTTTTTGCGCTATTGCACCCCCCAAGACCCCACCCAAGCCGTGGATTTCAAGGCTATCCAAAAATGGTTACCGGTGGATCAATACATTGGCGGGGTCGAGCACGCCGTCTTGCATCTACTTTATGCCCGATTTTTCACCCGTGCCCTGCATGATCTCGGCCTGATTCCACTCCAAGAACCCTTCCAAAACCTCCTCACCCAAGGCATGGTCCTCAAAGACGGGGCCAAGATGTCCAAGTCCGTGGGAAATACCGTCGATCCTGGCCTCATTATCTCCAAATACGGGGCCGATACCGCCCGATTATTTGTCCTCTTTGGCGCACCCATCGAACGGGATCTGGAATGGTCGGATTCTGGGGTAGACGGTGCGTACCGCTTCCTCACCCGCGTCTGGCGACTCTGCACCGAAAGCCAAGGCTTTCCCATCAAAGCTGGGCAAGGAAAACCCTTGCTCCAACTCCTGCACAAAACCATCCACAAGGTCAGCCAAGACATCGAGTCTTTCAATACCAACACCGCCATCAGCAAGCTCATGGAGCTGGTCAATTGGCTCTTTTTGAATGGCACTACCCCGGAAGCCAACCATACCCTCCTCAAGCTCCTTGCCCCCTTCGCCCCCTTCATCACCGAAGAACTCTGGCATCTGGACCACAGTACCAGCATTCACGCAGCCACTTGGCCCACCCACGATCCCCAATATCTGATTGACGATACCCTTACCATTGTCATCCAGGTCAACGGCAAAGTCCGCGATACCCTCGTGGTCAGCGCCGACACGCCGCAAGCCGACATCGAGGCCCTCGCGTTGCAAAGCGAAAAGGTCCAAAAATTTGCCCCCCAAGACTTGATCGTCAAAAAGATTTTTGTCCCAGGCAAACTCCTCAACATCGTCGTCAAAACATGAGAGTCCTCCCGATCCTGCTGCTCACCATCTCGAATGTCTTCATGACCTTCGCCTGGTATGGACACCTCCGCTACCGATCCACCTCACTCGCATTGGTCATCCTCATCAGCTGGGGCATCGCTTTTTTTGAATATTGCTTCCAGGTCCCCGCCAACCGCATCGGCTCTTATTATTTTACCGGCGTACAGCTCAAAACCATCCAAGAGGTCATTACCCTAGCCGTCTTTGTCGGCTTTTCTGTTTGGTACCTCAAAGAGCCATTTCGCTGGAGCTACTTACTCGGGTTTGCGCTCATCGCTTCCGGTGCTGCCTTAATTTTTAATAAATAGGCTTAGGCAACAACCGGAATAACCGTTGGGAATAACAACATGCGTAGTCGCGCGTTGAGCTCCAACAAATCTTCCTTCATTTTGGTCCGATAGGCCTCAGACTCATGCGTGAGCTGTGGGATTAAGGTGTGATAATACGCAATCCCAGACTCCAAATTGGCCCTGAAATTTTCAACATACTGCAGCTGCTTTGGCGTCGTATGGGGGAGCAACTCTTTCACTTCACGGGTCAAATGATCGATATACATTTTGAGTTCCGATAAAAACATGTTCGGCCGTGGAAAATCGTTAAGGACATTGATCCGCCCATAAATATGGGCCAGCATCTCCGCCAGGGTCGAAATCCGAGAAAAATACGCCATGTTCGGCCCCGGGCAAATCGCCGACTTTAAGGGTCGTCGATTATCTTGTTGGTTCAAAATCAAGGACGAGGCCGCCAAATCTTCACACAAGCAGACCTTGGCAATAATTTTCTCGTACTGCTCCCGGTAATCCACGTGCTGCGTATCGAGCCCCTTTTCATCGAGTTCTTTTAACTTTTTGCGTTGATAGAGGGTCGAAGCGGTGCAAATCGGACGTTCGGTAAACTCCGTATTCGACATCAAGTAGCCCTTCGGACAAGGGCTCCCCGGCTTCCCTTCTGCCACCCGCCCCAGCTTTTGCTTTTCACTTTCAGTACCGCGCACGGTGTTAAAGCGCACGCCCAACGGCGAAATCCCACTGGTATAAAAATCCATGGGCCCAGACCTTGCCAACAACTGACGCGTCTCGTCATCCACGACAGTGGCCTCAGGAACCAATAAAAATGGGGTGCCCCATCCGGTGCCATCTACGTGATAATAGTCAAACAAAAAGCGTTGCTCGTTCGTCGTCCCAATCCCCCCCTGCACCGTCACCCGTGTCGCGGGCACACGCGCAAAGATCGGCCGCTGCTTGGCGCTGAGTGCTTCGTTGGCCACTTTAATCAGATCCTGGACCAGCTCATGCCGATTATTTTTAAATTCTTCTAAAATCGGGCCTAACAAATCCCCATCTGAAGGGAATACGTGCCCACCACAATTCAAGCCGGATTCAATCCGATGTTCTGACACCCAAAGGCCTTTTTTAGCCAAAAATTTACCTTGGGTCAGCGACGATCGATAATCCGAGACCTTCAAAATAATGCGTTTCTTCAAAAACCCTGCTTCATTGGGGTAAAAGTCTTCAAAATTTTCAATGTAAGAGTACAAACGGCGATTAAACCCAGCCGAAAACTCAATCGCGGAACACAAGTCACTATTTGCAAACCCCCGAAACGCCGACAAAGCATCCGAAAATTGATCCGGTAATAATTCCCCATCACGGGTGTAGGCATTGCGGTCCAATTTGGTCATGATATTCACTTCCAAATCCCCAGGCCGCATGCGGGATCGCAAATTTTCTTGAAGTGCCGCTTGCTCAGGTCCAGGATCCAGTCGAAGCATCTTGAGATAATCTTGCTTCACCGGCGAGGTCTCCGGGAGTAGGTCAAAATATTTGGTAAGCTCATTTCCAGGCTCAAACGGGAGCTGACGCAAGGTCGCCATTTGGCGATTGACCAAGAGATTAATCAGATTCAAATAGGCCGTAATCCGACGTGCGCGCGCATCCTCGTCATTTTTATGAATGGGCTCAAAAGGTTCGTTATATAAGGTCGCGTAATGCTGGCGTGTATATTCACAAAGTTCATCATCCACAATCGACATCACGGACGTGATCCCAAATCGGGCCACTTTAAGGGGAGCATCAATCGTAAAGGCCGTCCCCATCACAGGAATATGAACTTGATGCAAGGCTTCCGGGGCATGGGCAGTGGGTAACATAGGGCTTCATTCTAGCAACCAACATTTATTTTGTCATTCCGCGGTTAAAAAAATGAACAATGGCCCCACTTGTAGTTCGGTAGAAGGATGTGATAGTTTTAAGGTCAGGACAAAGGGGTCTTAATCACCAAAATTTTCCCAAAAAACAAATTCTAGTTAGAGAGACCCATGCTATTGCAGTGATTTGGCATTGGCGATTGTTCAATTATAAAGGGGTTGAGGAGAATCAGATCAAATGACAGAACCAATTGAGAGTGCTGAAGTGACCATGACCGACGAACTCACTGACGACGGTAAAGAAACATCCACTGACAAACGCAAACAGAAAACCGCTGAAGAGAAAAAAGCGTTACTGGAAAACAATGATCGGCTAGACATCGTCGAGCTTCAAAAAAGCAACGTAACCCAGCTGCATGCCTTGGCCAAAGACCTGAATATTCCGGAATACAAACTCCTTAAAAAAACGGAACTAATTTTCAAGCTGTTACAAGCCAAAACTGAGCAAAATGGCCTCATTTTTGCCAAGGGGGTTCTGGAAATTTTACCGGATGGGTATGGCTTTTTACGCACCAACAACTACCTGCCCTGCCCTGAAGACATTTACGTCTCCCAAACACAGATCCGTCGCTTTGGGCTCTGCTCCGGTGACAGCATCAACGGCCAAGTGCGCCCGCCCAAGGAAGGGGAACGCTATTTCTCCTTGCTCCGCGTCGAAGCCATCAACGGCGAAGCCCCTGAAAAAATCAAAGAACGCACGTTATTTTCCAATCTGGTCCCCGTCTACCCCAGCAGCCAAATTAAACTTGAAACCGGACGCCAAGCCATTGCAGGGCGGATCATGGACATGCTCATTCCGATTGGGAAAGGCCAACGGGCACTGATCGTGTCCCCACCCAAGGCTGGAAAAACCTCCATTTTGAAAGAAATTGCCAATAGCATTTCCATTAATCACCCTGAAATTTTGATTAAAGTCCTCCTCATCGACGAGCGTCCTGAAGAGGTCACAGACATGGAACGCTCCGTCAACGGCGAGGTGATTTATTCGACCTTCGACGAGCCCCCAGAACAACACGTTCGCATTTCCGAGCTGGTACTCGATAGCGCCAAGCGCTTGGTCGAATGCGGCAAAGACGTGGTCATCCTCCTCGACAGTATTACCCGTCTGGCCCGTGCCTACAACCTGGTGGTTCCGCCTTCCGGCCGAACCCTGTCCGGCGGTTTGGATCCCAGCTCATTGCACAAGCCCAAACGGTTCTTTGGGGGTGCCCGAAACATCGAAACAGGCGGCAGCCTTACCATTATTGCCACCGCCCTGGTCGACACCGGCTCTCGGATGGATGACATCATCTACGAAGAGTTCAAGGGCACAGGCAACATGGAGCTCCACCTCGATCGAAAGCTCGCGAATCGACGGATCTTCCCCGCCATCGACATCGTCAATTCCGGCACCCGAAAAGAAGAGCTCTTGCTCAGCGAAGAGACCCTCAAAAAGGCGTATCTCCTCCGCAAAAACATCGACTCCGACAGTGCCACCGAAGAGCTCATCAAGCTCCTGGGTCACAGCAAATCCAACGAAGAATTCCTCAGCTCCGCCATTTTTAGTTAATGGCAGATCAAACGATATGGACCATCGGCACCGCACTCCCCGGCCTCGTCGGGGAGTGGTCATCGTTTTCTCAGCCGCCCCAAACGAGCCACGACATTTTGCTATTCAACAACGCCGAAATGCAGATTTTAACCGCCAGCAACCGACAGTTGCATCTCGATTGGCAAAAATTTATCCTCGATGAATTGGTAAAAGACCGGTTAGTGGTGGTGTTTTTGAATATGTTCGAGCTTGATGAAGAAGCCAACTGGCATAATTTTTCTTTTTTGCCCCCCCAAGCCAGCCACCTTGCCCCTTATGACGGCCGCGACCTCCAGCTCAGCCCCCATCCCGTTTTGAAGCCGTTCTGGGAAAAAATGTCCCCCTATCTTCACTGCTCCTGTGCCTTCACCCAACCCCTCCCCATTCCGTTCGCCAAGCTCAAATCCACCGGCCAAGTTGCCGCAGGTGCCCTCAAAATCTCACGGGGCACGCTCGTCCTCCTCCCAGAAATCAACTGGCGTCACCCCCACCTCTTTGAAGCCGGTGAGTGGTCCACCGAAGCCCTGAGCCTTGGCCCCTGGCTCCAGGCCTATTTACGCAAGGCCTCACCGCACTTCAAAGCTCTGAAATAATTAAGCCCCTAGGCTTTGGCGGCCTTTTTCTCTTGTTTCTTGACTTTTTTCTGTTTCGGGGTCAAAAGAGGCTTCTTCTTAACATCTTTTTTCACATCTTTGGTCTTACTCACGGCAGCAACTCCTTTATCATTTTTTTGGGGAAATCCCTAAGAAACAGTATACGCTGCGAATTTCAAAAATCTAGGAGTAAAATCTCGCCAACAATTGCCGGCCCTGTGGGGTGAGGATCGATTCGGGGTGAAATTGAATCCCTTCCACCGGCAAACTGCGGTGGCGCATCCCCATCACCATCCCCTCAGCGGTTTGAGCCGTCATGGTAAAGTCGGGTGGCAGCGCACTGACCACCCAGGAGTGATAGCGTCCCACCCAAATCGGGCTTTCAAGCCCCGCAAAGATTCCTTGGCCATCATGGGTCATCGGGGTCGCTTTTCCATGCACCAACTCCGGTGCCAACGCCACCTGCCCCCCCAAGGCCACCGCCAACGCCTGATGCCCTAAACACACCCCCAAAATCGGCATTTGACCCAGAAACGCACGAATGAGCGACAAGGTTTCGGGGTAAGTCGAGGCCTGCCCTGGTCCAGGCGAAAAAACAAGATGCGTGGGACGCAACGCCTGCACCCGGGCAATCGTGACTTGATCGTACGGTATCACCAAGGGGTCCGCCCCCAACGCTCCCAGCTCATGCGCCAAATTGTAGGTAAAAGAATCATAATGATCGACAATGAGCACCATGCCTGAAAGCATAGCATTTTCCATCACTTTCAGGTAAAGTAGGGGGTATTATGATGCTACTACCTAATGTTACACCCGAAAACGAACACCGTTTTCAATGTTTTATCTTGTTTGAACCCGCGTCTTCTCGGGTAAATGAATTCGACGTCCTGGTCAAAGGCATTGAAGTCCGGAATATGTTCGACGAAGTCATCAACAGCCTCGCCGACGATGACAACATCAAAACCCTGATTATCAGAAATAAATTGGCCAAAGTCGGCCAAATGTTGAGCCTCCTCAACAACTTCGAAAATGTGATCATTTCCAAGTTTTTCGATCGGATCTGGCGTCGATACAGCTACATCAGCAATATCGGCGAGCCTTTTTTAGACCTTAAAACATTCAAAACATTTTTCCCACAATACAACGACCCGGCCGCCATTTTGGCCCAACGTCTGGATGAAGAGGATGAAGAGGATATCGAAGGTGG
>JAHFCZ010000030.1:11029-15238 GCA_023249285.1 bacterium
ATGAGTTTAGAAGCCAAATGAGTTTAGAAGTAGGTATCGTTGGCCTCCCCAACGTCGGAAAATCCACCCTTTTCAACGCCATCACGGACTCCCAAGTCGAGGCCCAAAATTACCCCTTTTGCACCATCGAACCGAATCGGGGCACCGTTGCCATTCCTGACCCACGCATCGACATCCTCTCCAAGATCAGCGGCACCGAAAAACGCATCTTCGCAACCATCACCTTCGTAGATATTGCAGGCCTAGTCAAAGGCGCCGCCCAAGGCGAAGGCCTCGGCAACAAATTCCTCACCAACATTCGTGAAACCTCGGCCATCGCACACGTCGTGCGTTGTTTTGAAGACGACAATGTCATCCACGTGAATGGCAAGCCTGACCCGCTCTCCGATATCGAAATCATCGAGCTCGAGCTCATTTTAGACGATCTCGAATCCGCCCAAAAATCCCTGGATTCTCAGGCTAGACGCGCTAAAGCCGGTCAAAAAGAAGAAGTCAAAAAACACCAATTCCTCCAAAAAATCTGTGACGGCTTAGGTGACAACAAATTGGTCCGAAACATTGATCTGGATGACGACGATCAAAAGCTTCTCAACGTGTACCCCTTCATCACTGCCAAGAAGATGATCTACATCGCGAATATCGGAGAATCTGAAATTGGTAACACAAATGCACATGTGGAGACCGTAAAGGCCTACGCGGCCAAAAATCAGGCCTCCTGCATCGTTTTATGCGCCAAGCTAGAGTCTGAGTTAGCCGCACTCGCCCCCGAGGAACGCACCAGCTTTCTCCAAGAGCTTGGGATTCCCGAATCTGGGCTCGCTCAGCTCGCCCATGCCGCCTTTGAGTTGTTGGGTCTACAAACCTATCTCACCACCGGGGTGAAAGAAACCCGCGCCTGGACCATTCATCAAGGCGACCGCGCCCCCCAAGCCGCCGGGGCCATCCACACGGACTTCGAAAAAGGCTTCATCCGCGCCAACATCGTGTCTTATACCGATTTTGTCGCCTGCAACGGCCTCAAAGTCGCCAAAGAAAAAGGGCTCGTCCGCCAAGAAGGCAAAGACTATGTCATGCAAGACGGCGACATTGTGGAGTTTTTGTTTAACGTCTAAAACCCCTGCCCAAACCCTTCTACCGGCCGCCTAATCACAATATTTGCATCTTGAAATTGATCAAAAGCATCTGACAACCGACGTAGCTCTTGAGTCGATTGCATCATTTTTCCTGACATCGTCATATGCTCAACCAAATGGTTTGCTTCCAAAGCATCTACACGCGATTCAATTTGCTTAATCGTATCCGACAGAGGCTGATATCCAGGATTCGAAACGGCAATACCCCGGATTTCTACAAATGCACGCATAATACTGATATTAATTTGAACAGCCAGCTTACTCTTCAAAACCGAACTCAGCATAGCCACACCTTGCTCAGTAAAAACATGGGGTAAAATCCGCATCCCCATTTTGTCAGAAATGGGTATTCCAAATTGGAAGACCCAATCTTTCAGCTCAGATTTCGTCAACTGAAACATAAAATCTTCAGGGAAACGGTCCAGGTTACGCTTTACAGCCCTGTTTAAATTCCCCGTGGTAACACCATATAAAAAAGCAAGATCCCGATCCAGCATCACATTTGCCCCGCGGATTAAATAAATCTTTGCCCGCATACTTTCTGCGCTAACCACCATACACATTCACCCCACTATACGATAAAATATAAAATTATTTTTATAATATTTCAAAATCACACGTCATGCAAGACGGCGACATTGTGGAGTTTTTGTTTAACGTCTAGACTACCCCCCATTTCTACCCAAAAAGGAACCCTACCCATCGATGCCCTCCACTATCTCGTTTGACTATCGACTTCCACGCTGGTGTCGCTTTTTTTCTCAGCAAAAATCCTTTACTTTTGTCCTCCCTACCCCACCAAGTTCTTCACGAGAAGTCAGTGATGTCGCTCAATTTATGCAGACTGAAGCCACCTTTTTTGATCTCACACTTTTAGAATTCATCGCCTCATTTGCCAAGCCTTTCGGAACCTATATTGACTGCGGCGCTCACCTCGGATCGCACAGCGTCTTTTTCAAAGCTTGGCTGGCTGATGAAGTCATCGCCGTCGAACCCAATCCCTACTTGTGCACCCTCATCCAAGAAAACATTCATCAAAATAAACTCCCAGCAACCGACGTGGTTCAAGCCGGGCTATCAGATCACGAAAGCCGTATGGCACTGATAGTGCCTCAAGATTCCAAACAGGAAGCCGGGCCAAATCTGGCCCATGCCCAACTTAGCATGACACCCTCACCCGCGGATTTTGTCATCGGATCTGTACCCGTCACTTCCCTAGACACACTATTAAGCACCCGCTCCACAAGACCCGTCACCTTGATTAAAATCGATGTCGAAAACCATGAAGCGGCCGTTCTTCGTGGCGCGAAACATGTCTTGGCTACCGACAAGCCCGATTTAGTGATTGAAATTTGGACCCCAGAAAAAAAACAGAAAATTGATCATTTTTTATCCCAGTGGGGCTATAAATCTATCGCCAAATTTGGCAAGAACAGCCCCAGTTATTACTACAAAGCCCTCTCATCCAACCCACTGATAGCTCACTATCAATACACCCGCTATGGACTCAAAAGAGTCTTAAGAAAACTGATCAAGACAGCTGTAAGTTAGCGATCAAAAAGACGCTCTCACCGATTTCCAGAATCCCGCGTCATCGATCGCTTGTATCACCCCAGATAGAAACTGCACCAATGCAGGGTCACTAGGCTTTTGCGCCACCATAGAGTCCACAAAGGACGCAGCCTCACCAGGACCTAGCAAATCCTCTAAAAACCGACACACACGCATACTCGTCGACAGATCCTCCGTCCGAATCATCTGCCCGACCAAAGGAGACAACTGCAATAAACGACTCGCATCCACCCCGATCGTCGTGATGGTCGCATCTGTTCCCCCATTCGTATACAAAGGCCCTGAAGCCGTCAAAACCTCTGCATCCAAAATAAAAATCCCCGTAGGAAATCGGCGCACAAAGTGTTCGGGGTTCACCGTAGCCGGTAGCCAATCCGCAGACAATTCACAAGCCCTCACTTCCTTTCCTTGCAAATGAAAATGATACCGCATCCGCCATTCCAATAGCTTTCGATCCACCCGATATTGCCCACTAGACTGGCGACCACGGCCAGCCAAAAACGCCAGCCCGACTGGAACTTTGTCTGCGCCCACCACAACGGTAAACGCCATCATTTTAAGTTCCTGCTCCAACGGAATACCCAAACACGGCCCCTGAATCTTCGGATTAAAAACCAACCGACTCTGCGCAGAAATCAAACAAATACCATCCGAAAGGAGACCATCCCCAAGCCCAGCAGTCTCGGGCTTTGAACTCGCACTCACCAATGCAATCCCGAGCTGCTGATACCCCAACAGTGTCTCCATCCATTGCTTGATCACGTTGGCCGAATCCACATGCGGCAACTGTGCAACCCGCTGCCACACCACCAGCCCCGCTAAGAACATAAGTCGGTCCTGAGAGAGCCCAAGAAACTGATCTCCCTCAAAAACAACGACAGTATCCCTGCTCATTCCAAAAATACGAAACTCTGGTACAGCCAAAGTCTTATAAATCACCATACCCTTATTATCGCCATTAACCACAAAAAATTTCAAATTGATTAATTTTAACTTTTTGTAAAAAACAAAGCCTGCTAGAAAAAATGCTATACTGCCATAATGAGTAAAGCGAATCACAACGATGCCGATCTTCAGGTTCTCGAATACTACACCCAGATCGCCCATCTAATCGCCACAACCTTCTCCCCGATGGCAGAGGCCGTGGTCAATGATCTACGCCCCAAAAAAGAACAGATTCATGCCATTTACAACGGCCACATCACCGGCCGAAAAATAGGGGACCCGATTTCCAGCATTGGCAAAAAACGTCTTGAAGGCGAGCTCCACGACACATTGATTAATTATGAAAACGAGGGCGCACACGGGCGGCGTCTCAAATCCTCAGCCATTGCCATCCGAAACCCCCAGGGTAAGTTAATCGGCTCATTTGGGATCAACGTCGACATTTCAATTTGGGACACCGTTGCCCAATATATTACCCAGTTCACCCAAATTGATTCCCCACAAATTGATCGGGAAATTTTCAAAACAACCCCACCACCCAAAACCGAAATCAAATCGC
>JAHFCZ010000031.1 GCA_023249285.1 bacterium
GATTTACCCTAGGGTACGGACGCTTTGAGGACTTGGCTGGGGTGCTGATTCTACTCATTATTTTGTTCAGCGCTGGCGTTTGTACGTATGAATCTATCATGCGACTCCTCTACCCCCAGCCGATTACCCATTTAGGATGGGTCGTCTTAGCCGCCATTGTGGGATTCTTGGGAAATGAATGGGTGGCTCGGATTCGTCTGAAAACCGGGCGTGAAATGAATAGCGCCGCGTTGATCGCCGATGGGCAACATGCCCGGATTGATGCGTGGACCAGCTTGGCCGTCTTGGGGAGCTCCATCGGGGTTATCCTCGGCTTTCCTATCATCGATACGATTGTGGGGTTGGGCATGAGCGCTATGATTTTATACATCGTCTGGGAGTCCGGAAAATCGATTCTGCTCCAGCTTTTAGATGGGGTAGACCCCAAGGTGGTCGATCAGATTTTACGCATTCTGTCTGAATACCACATTTCGCCCAAAGCCGTTCATGATGTGCGGGTGCGGTGGGTTGGACATGTGATGCAAGCTGAGCTACACATTCACTTCCCTCCTAACGAGCCTATTGGCGAGATCCCCAAACTCCAGCATCGGTTGCTGCATCGTTTTCAGGAGGATTTGCCGAGCATGAAATCATTAAGCATCGTCGCGATTTAGAATTAGAAACCCCAAAAATTTCGAATAGACAAATGTGAGGCCTCGCCTTAGAATCGTCGCTCTTTATAATCCTAGGCACTATTTAAGGGTATCGAAATGATTATTTATTATAAAACATCGGCAGTGGGGGAAGGACATTTTTTCAGGAGGGTTACGGAGGGTAGTGAAGGCAGCAGCGCTTCTCCAATGTCGGTGGAAACCGAGAGGTCAACGCCTATGACCGGGGGGTCAGACATGACCCCCACGCCAAAGACGCCACTAGAAGATGGCCGAGGACCAAAAAGACCGGCTAGAAGGTTACCGGGTAGTAGTCACCCTAGGGCACGCGAAGCGACCGCTGTTGATGAGTTTGATGACTTATTACGAAGTCAATCGTTCGATGAGCCTGCATTTAGTACCGCTAGGGCCCTTGCAGAAGGCTATTTGAACGGGTTAATTCAAGAGCATGTGGGTACGTTGGAGAGGCTAGCTGCGTTTACACCCGAGAGGCTAGCATTAGCGATAGCACACTCGGAGGCATTAAAAGCGGGCGGAAAAGGTGGGAAGTTGAGGGACCCAATGGGTGATCATACGGAGGATACCTTGCCCGAATTGGGAGGCTTGCAGCTGGGGAGCCTTAAAGGAACGGCCGGACGTGAAGGGATTGACCGTCTTGAGAACGATCTTGCGTTGAAATCCCAGCAAGTACAGCATGTATCCCAATTGTCTCTCACTATCCAACAGTTGGATTATCAAATCGTAGTGATGAGAGCTGAAGGCCAGCTCGGTTTGCCGGATGATCGCGTTACCTCGGCAGTAGTAGCGTTGAGTCGTGTCAGGCGATGGGGAAGCGAACCTGATTTGCGTGGTGATGACCCACCTATTTTGCCCACCTGTGACCGACACCCTATGGCAAGGGGAAGCGAACCTGATTTGCGACCTATGTTAGTGGGAAGAAGAAGACTCCATGTCGGTGGTTTGGGCGACCCAGGGGGAGCTGCTCCCGGACCTGGGTTTGGACGGTCCGCACCCACAACTCCGACTTTAGCCGTAAGAAGAGGGTCCGACGTCCCTTATTTATCACTGGGTGGCACGCCCAGAACATCGCTCACAGATCTATCCATTCTACCCACGGCATCGACTGATGAAGGGTAGGAGGGCCTTAGATAGGTTCGATGAAGTCGAGCTCCTTGCCGTAGGTTTCTTTCAGGAAAAACAGCGCCACAAAGGCCACACTCACGCACACTACCCCCAGTGTTCCCGCGGCCCTCAAAATCCCCACACGGGGGCTCAGCGCCTGAAACGCTAGCGTCAGGGGCACGACCGCGCCCCGCACAAAATTGGGCACGGTGGTGGCCACTGTAGACCTTAAATTGGTCCCGAATTGTTCAGCCCCTACGGTGACAAACACCGCCCAATAGCCGCTTCCAAATCCGAGGGCGGCACTTAACCAATAGTAGGCCACTTGTGAAGCGCCCGTCATCGCAAAATTTAAGGCAATCATCAGGGCTGAAATCCCTAAAAATACGGCCACGGCCTTTTTACGAGATTGCCAATATTGGCTGAGCCAGCCACTGACGAAATCGCCAACTACAAGGCCCAAATAACAAAACATGATCGTTTTTCCGGCCTCTACTTTCCCCACGATCCCTAACGCCCCCGCAAGCTCCGGTGAGAATGTCATCAAAATACCCACGACATACCAGAGGGGCACCCCGATCAAAATGCACATGAGATAGCGCTGAAACCGCGCCCATGACGTAAATAAACTCAAAAACCTTCCCTTAGGAACTTTCATGTCTTGGAGCTTGGTGTAGAGTCCAGATTCAAAGACGCTAATCCGAAGGATTAACAGCAGAAGCCCCAGGGCCCCGCCAATAAAAAAGTTCGTCCGCCAATGAAAATACTGGGCAATGAGCCCTGCAAAAACTGCGCCGGATACGCCAATGGTCGCCACGATCATCGTGGCATAGCCTCGGTCTTTTTTGGAGAGGGTTTCGGTGACCAAGGTAATCCCGGCGCCAAGCTCACCCGCCAATCCAATCCCGGCGATCAAACGCCACAGGCCATAGGCCTCCACACTTTGGACCATGCCATTGGCAATGTTGGCAATGGAATAGAGCAAAATGGAGCCAAACAAAACAGATAATCGGCCCCGTTTATCCCCTAAAATCCCCCAGAAAATCCCGCCGATGAGCATGCCGATCATTTGCATATTGAGGAGCAAAACACCTTTGTGGAGAAGATCTGCGCCTGATAACCCCAAGTCTTTGAGGCTACTCATACGTACAATGCTAAAGAGCACCAAGTCGTAAATATCGACAAAATACCCGAGGGCAGCCACCCACACAATTGAGGTCCATAATTTTGAATTTTTCATAAGATAGGGGCATTCTAGCAATTTTTTGGGAACTGGGGTATAGTCCCAGGGTCTTTCAGGGAAATGGGTGTGAATCCCAACTGTCCAGCAACCGTTACAAGGCCTCTAACGAGGCTAAAGTCGGAATGCCTGAGGGTCAAACTATATCTCCAATCGCTCTTGGATTGGCAACGAAGGAGAGTCCAGATGATTTTTAGGTTTAGCACGCCACAGGCGTTTATCTTAGTAGTGGGGTTAGCCTTATTGAGCCCCAGCCTTATTTTTGGGGAATCGACCCCGGCATATCAATTCCCGACGACGAATGTGACCGCACTTCGGTATCGTACGGCGATGTCAGAGTTGGGAGTTCCCGTCAAAGTGTTGACCTCGGATACCTGGTCCCAAACAGGGGTCTCGACACTTCATCAGGCGCTCAACATGATTCCAGGGGTCTCGGCGCGTGATTCCAGCGGGGTCGCAAGTATCACCATGATGGGGCTGGATACACGGGCCACCAAAATCATGTTTGATGGGATTTCTTTATTTGATATGACTTCGACCCAAGGGGGCTGGAATTTTGATGCCATTTCGTTGGATCAACTCGATCGAATTGAGGTTATTCAAGGGGCCATGAGCACCTTGTATGGGGCCAATGCCATGGCGGGGGTGATCCAACTCATCCCTAAAAAAGAACAAACCTTTTTAGACCTTAGAGGTGGAGATCGGGTCAGTGCAGAATCGTTTGGAATTGCCCATGAGGCCCTGGGAACCGATGTTTTATTCCAATTTAGTCACAGTGAAGATAGCTCCAAGTCTGCACTAGACGGAGGGAGTGAGCTTGATAACGCTGAAATTTATAACTACCACCTGTCTTTAAAACGTGATTTTGGGTTTGGAATCGGTCAATTTATTTATCATAAAAACAAGAGCACCACGGATTTGGACCAAACCTACGATCCCACCGTCGCCCTCACCTCACTGGATAACCCCAATTACAAGTCTTTTGTGAATCAGGACTTGACCAAGTTTATTTGGACCACATCGGGCACAGGCGGCACCAGCACACAGCTTTCCTATCAGCGAGACTATCTGACCCGCTATACCCAAGGCTCCACGAATTACAACTATCAGGCCACGGGATACTCAGATGAATTTGAAAGTGTGTTTCGCACTCCGGTCGGTCGTGATTTGACGTTTCTTTTTGGCCTAGATTTTTACAAAGAAGCCTATGCTTCCAATCAACAAGGTCGCTTTGATTATTTTGCGAATGGGTCTTGGACGCTCCCCTTCCTGACGCTTCAAACAGGGGTTCGCCAAGAAATTTATGACTTGACCCAAAATTTGACTGCGGATGCGTATCAAGTCGGGATCTCCATTCCTGTCTCCGCCCTCAATTTGAATGTAAAAGGGAGCTTGGGCCAAGGATTTCGCAATCCTACCCTCTATGAAAAAGCCAATTCATCTGGCTCTTTGCTCAATACTCCCGAATTGTCGTATACCAAAGATGGCACCTTGGCGTATCAATTGGACCGTCATACCAAGGTTTTGGTCACGGTGTTTGAATCTAACCTGAACCATGAAATTTTGTACAACAATGGCGCAAGCGCCTATTACACTTCCGCAAGCACTCGTCGAACCACGGGACTCAATTACACCCTAGAATTGACACAGCTGTTGGGATTAGACTTTCTCTCGTTAAGCTACATTAATCAGCACAGCGAAAATGTCACGACGGGTGCAGCGCCTGACTTGGTCCCTGAGACGCAATTTGTAGCCTCGGCTGGCACGCATTTTGATCGGCTGGATTGGGGTGCCACGCTGACCTATGTGGGCCCACGTCGCGATACAGCGTATCAAAATGCCGTGCCTTATGCCACATTTCCCGTCACACTGCCACGGTATTATGTGGTGTCAACCAAGCTGACTTATCACGTCAATTCTGAAAATCAGCTGTACCTTATTATCCAAAACCTCTTCAATTACCATTACCAAGAAACGGTGGGATTCGCTCAACCTGATCGTGTAATTCAAGTGGGATATCAGCTTGAATTCAATTAAGATTCTGGTTGCCAGCCCCGAGGGGGATTGTCATCTCTGGGGCGTGCTTGCTCCCCAGCAGATGGCAACCCGGGCGCAATGGTGTGTCGAGTCTCGAGACCAGCTCTCCCCCGCGGCGTTGGTTAGGGCCGTCACCGATTTTCAACCGGACTTCATTCTCTTAACCTGTCTGTTATCAACCGGCGTCCCGGGGATTCACGCTATGCTCGGGGCCCTTCAAACCTCTGCCATTACACTCCCCGTTATTTTAGGGGGGCTCTGGGTCACCCCGAGCAGTGTCGATGCCTTACGCACTGCGTATTCAGGCCCCTTGATCCCGAGCAAAAACGTCGATCATAGTCTTGAGATTATCCGTGACTACCACCAATCTCCCACGCCCCTATCCGAAGCCCCTCTCCCCCCTATTGCGGATTTTATGCCACGTCATTATACGGATATTTCAGTTCAAGAACTCTGGGACGACTGGATCCCCCCCCGCAGTTTATACACGCTTCATTTGGGCTATCGTGGTCCTTTTGAGGCCCATTTGGCCCAAGGCCATCCGGATGCCGTTTCACTATTTCACCAAGTTCAACAGGTTAAAGAATGGGCGCTTCAGCATCACCTGATTCAACCCAGGGCTCTCTCGCGGTGGTTCTCCTGCCAATCAGAAGGCAACACCATTCGGGTTCAACGTCCAGGCCAGTCTGATTTTAGGGTGTCGTTTCCACGCCAACAGACGTTGCCCAAACGCTGTCTGAGTGATTATGTGAGTGCCACGCGGCCTGATGTCATGGGTGTTTTATATGCAACGGCCGGCAATACCCATCCGACGCTCAAAAACTGGGTCTCCCAAGGGCGCTTCCAAGAGGCCAAAATCTTGCATGCCCTTACCGTCCAGACGGCAGAAGCGCTCACCGAAAATATTCATTTCCAACTCCGTCAGGAAGCCGGTCTGTCCTCCCTGGCCCCGACTGCGGACCAGATTAACCAGGCCGGATATCCGGGCAAGCGCTTTAGCTTTGGCTACAGCGCTTGCCCGGATCTGACCCAACAACAAGAATTGTTCGCGCTCTTAGATCCCGCTACCATTGGCATCACCCTGACACCGCTTTCAATGATGTCGCCAGAGGCTTCGGTCTCAGCCATGGTTTTTTGCCATCCCGAAGCCGCCTATTTTTCGATCTAGAGACTACGGACAACTTAACCTGCTGCATTACCCTCATGGCTCTGTTGCGAAATATCCAAATGATCCCATTTTCGGCTTCCTCATTTGGAAGAACCAAACCGTGTCAGCCGAGAAATGTGCCCTTTGGACATTTCGCTAACATCGCTTTTTCTTCGGTTCTGCAATTTCGCAACAGTCCCCTCATGCTCAAAATTTATTGTTTCTATATTGTTCATTTTAATTTGAATTATATAATAAATTACGTTATATTCTATCCATGCTCGCAATCATCAAAAGCGCTACCTTACGTGGCATCGACGCCGTTGAAATCACAGTAGAAATTGATGCTGCCCACGGGGGACTTCCGGGTGAGGCTATGGTCGGTTTGCCAGACACCGTGGTTAGAGAAAGCAAAAATCGAATTAAGTCTGCGATCAAAAACTCTGGTCTGAAATACCCTCTGAAGTTCTATACGATCAATCTTGCCCCGGCAGAGCTCCCCAAGGAAGGCCCCTTTTTTGATGTCCCCATTGCCGTAGGGATTCTCCAGGCGACTGAGCAAGCCCCACTCTTGGAAAACGTTTTATTTGTGGGGGAGTTATCCCTCAACGGTGATGTCAAACCCATTCGCGGCGCCATTTCCATTTGCCATATGGCCGCGCAAAAGGGGTATACCCATGTTGTCCTCCCTTTCGAAAACTACAATGAAGCCCGGTGGATCTCGGCCATCACCCCCATTCCAGTCAAAAACCTTGCCGAAATCAAGGCATTTTTAGAGGGAACTTTTGAGATCCCACCCCCACCGGAAACGCCAGTGGTGATCACCCCATTGATGGAAGATTTTAGCGAAGTCAAAGGCCAGCTTGCCGCAAAACGGGTGATGGAAATAGTGGCCGCGGGTCATCACAATGCCCTACTGATTGGCTCACCGGGCTCAGGGAAAACAATGCTCCTCAAACGACTCCCGTCCATCATGCCTGATCTGTCCGTCACCGAGGCCATTGAAACCTTTAAAATACGGAGCATTTCTCTCAAAAACGACGGGGATGGTTTCACCCTCCAACGCCCTTTTCGTCAGCCCCATCACTCGATCTCATATGCCGGGCTGGTAGGTGGCGGTGCCCGACCTCAGCCCGGAGAGATTAGCTTGGCACATCGTGGGATTCTATTTCTAGACGAGCTTCCTGAATTCCCCCGTCATGTCATTGAAGTTCTGCGCCAACCCCTCGAAGAAAAACGGGTCGTTCTCAGTCGGGCCAGTGGCAGCATTTGCTACCCAGCAGACTCCCTTTTTGTCTCCGCGATGAACCCCTGCCCCTGCGGTTATCATGGGGACCCCAAAATCGCCTGCACTTGTCCGAGGGACCACATGAAGCGGTATTGGAAAAAGATCTCTGGCCCGATTTTAGATCGGATTGACCTGGTGGTTTTTGTGGAACGACTGACCAAGATGGATTTAACCGAAGACCTTCCGGTTCCAGACAACCCCTACACGTCTTCCAAAATGAAAACGCGGGTTTTACAGTCTCGTGATCGCCAAGAACAGCGTGGCCCGCGACTAAATTCAGGCCTCACGTCCCAAGAAATTAAGCAATTTTGTGGTATTTCCAAAGAAATCCAGGTGTTTTTAGGTCAAATGATTGATCGGGGATTTTTATCGGGGAGATCTTACGTCCGTGTCCTGAAGGTGGCCAGAACCATTGCGGATCTCGCGGGATCCGAATCAATTTCACTAGCTCATGTCACCGAAGCGTCGCACTATCGGCGCGGTGCGCATCTATTTGAGTAGGGCACCTTCGTTGTTGTTTAACAAAATACAAAAGCATCAGCCGAAGCTGACGCTTTTGATTTCGATTTTTAGGTCGAGAAGACTGTAAAATTTAGCCTAAGCTATTTATTCTACAGGCACTTTCAATTTGTCCCAGTCGCCTTTTGAGCAGAACTTGGTGAGTTGGCGAGCCCCAACTTTAGCGCGCAAAGCGTAACGAACTTGGGTAGACCCATCTTTCAATTTACGCTTGTAGGTTGTTTTTTTAACGTCTTTTTCTTCAACCTTGATTTTTTTACGCTCTTTTACATCATAAAACTCGATAGCCATGGGCGAATCCTCCAAAAATTTGTTTGTGGGCTGTGTAATAAGAACTAGCATAAAAAAAATGAGAAATCAACACGAAAATGAGCGGGAGAGAATGCCTATTGTCAAAAAGGGGGGCTGTCCCGTATAGTTTGTGGCCTAGGTTTTTATATTATTTTCAAGGAAAGCAGGACCGCAAAATGGTTCATCATGTTGAGGTTTTGGTTCCCCTGAGTGCAGCCGGCATCGACTTCAGTATTACGAAGCCTGTTATCATCATGTGGGGCACCTCCGCGTTTATTTTTCTGTTCTTGCTTGTGGCGAATTGGTTTCACAAGTTTCGGATGGTTGAGGCGTTTGTGTACGACTTTGTTGTCGATGCATTTGCCAGTAGTCTTCCCACGCAAAGACGTATTTGGTTTTCATTTTTGATGACCTTGTTTCTCTTTGTGTTTTTCAACAACATTTCTGGGTTAATCCCTGGAGGTGAGGCCCCCACCAGCAATATCAACGTCACCGCAGGTCTCGCGATCTTGGTGTTTGTGATTGCACATGGTTCCGGGATTATTAATCACGGATTCCACCATATCAGCAATCTGATTCCTGATGGTGTGCCCAAGTTCTTGTATCCGTTCATGTTTATACTGGAATTAGTCAGCCATTTGGCCCGTCCATTTTCGCTTGCGGTTCGTCTTTTTGCGAACATGTTTGCAGGGCACCAGGTGTTGACTATTTTCTTGGGGTTGGCTATTGTAGCTCCGTCGATTCTCAAGCTCATTCCGTTTGGTGGAGTGGTCATGATTTCGTTTTTCGAAATCTTTGTCGCTTTCATCCAGTCATTTATCTTTACCTACCTTGCATCGTTCTACATTAGCGACGCGGTGGGTGGAGCGCATTAAATTCGCCATAAACAAAAATAAAACAAAAATTAGGAGGATAGATTTATGGGTTTATTAGCAGCAGGACTTTCAATTGGATTAGCAGCGTTAGGCGTTAGCTTTTCACTAGCAATGGTTTTCCAAAAAACGTTGGATAGCATTACACGTCAGCCTGACATGTTGGGTACTTTTCGGGTACTGATGTTTATCGGTTTTGCGTTTATTGAAGCAATCGCGTTGTATGCATTGGTTATTTCTTTCCAATTGATCAGCGTTTCTCACTAGTTTTCGTTTA
Organism: bacterium; assembly: GCA_023249285.1. Taxonomy (GTDB): domain Bacteria; phylum Margulisbacteria; class Marinamargulisbacteria; order SXXA01; family JAHFDB01; genus JAHFCZ01. The sequence continues at coordinate 9,444 of JAHFCZ010000031.1, forward strand.
AGAAATAAATCCCACTGCCCAGGGAACTTCGGAAGAGGTTCCTTGGGAGTATAGAGAGTACCGGTATGTTTGAATTTACTTCGAGTCTGTTTTTTTGGACGATTGCCAATTTTGTTGTGCTGTTAGTTGTACTCAATAAATTTGTGCTCCCTTCGTTTTATAAAATGGTGGAAGAGACCCAGAGCAAGAAACAAGCCGCAATGGATGAGCTGGCTCGTTCTCGAGATGACTCTGTACGGATCCTTGCTGAGTATCAAGAGAAGTTGGCTAAAGTGAACGATGAAGCGAGAGAGATCCTCGCTGAAGCACGACGTGAAAAAGAAGAAATCAAAAAGCGCGAGCTCTCCCGTTTGTTAGCTGAAAAGCAAGACATTCTTTCTGGGATTAAAGAAGAGCTCCAAAATGAGCGTCGTCTTTTTGCCGAAGAAATGAGAAGCCAAGCTGCCAATTTGATTATTGCAACTAGCCGGAAAGTATTACAAAAGCAACTTGAGCTTGCCGATCATGAAGAGATCATTCGTGAAAATATTCAAGACTTTGAGACGATGTTAAAGTCATGAAACGCAGTGGGGTTATTCTCGATTTTGAAGCACTTTATGACCTTGCACAGACGCGTAACGAGGTTGATGCCTTAGAGCACAACATTTTTGCCCTTTATCTCTTGTATCGTGGCACGTTTGATGTGCGGCGACTTCTCTTTCATGAGCGCATGAGTGTTTATGACAAGATTGAGGTCATGAAGCAATTCCCTTGCTTTGAGCCTTGCACCGTTTTTTATGACCTTCTCGAGCTCCTTTTTGAGCACGATATGATTGAGAAGATTTACTATGTTCTAGAAAGCTTTAATAAGGTTGTGACGAAACGACTCAACCGGATGATGGTGCAGGTTTATAGTGCCGTTCTCCTCTCTGATTCGTTACGCCGTGAGATTAAGCAAAAACTTGCAACTGTGTTTGACAAGCAGATCATGCTTAAAAACACCGTTGACCCTAGCATTATCGGCGGGATCATTGTTAAGTTGCCCAATGGGAAGATTTTCAATTTCTCATATAGCAAGGCTTTGTCTGAAATAAAATATGCATTGATGGAGAAGGGATAATATGGACCTAAATATTCAGGAAATTTCGCAAATTATTAAAAGTCGCTTGGACAATTATGAGTTCAAGGTTGACAGTGATGAAGTAGGGTTGGTTCTCGAGAGTGCTGACGCGATTGCGCGTATCGGGGGTCTACCTAATGCCATGATCGGGGAAATGATTGAGTTTCCAGATCGCAAATATGGCATCGTGTTCAACCTCGAGCACGATGAATTGGTTGTCATCATTCTTGGGAAAAAGACCGACGTTAAAGCCGGGACTTGGGCCAAATGTACAGGCCGGATTATGGAAGTTCCCGTTGGGGATGCCCTTTTGGGTCGTGTTGTAAACGCGATCGGGGAACCCATTGATGGACGTGGACCTGTCACCATCACGAAACATCGTCCAGTTGAAGCGAAAGTTCCCGGCGTAATCGATCGTTTACCGGTTGATCAACCCCTTCAAACGGGGTACAAAGTTGTGGATGGTTTGATTCCGATTGGCCGTGGTCAACGGGAACTGATCATTGGGGATCGTCAAACAGGAAAAACGACCCTCGCCATCGATACGATTATCAACCAAAAGCATACCGGCGTTATCTGTATCTATGTCGCCATCGGCAAAAAGTCTTCTTCGATTGTTGAGGTGCAAGATATCCTCACCCGTAACGGGGCGATGGATTACACCATCATCGTAGACGCGTCTGCGGATGATCCGGCATCGATGCAGTTTTTGGCCCCTTTTTCTGGAACCGCGATGGCTGAAGAGTTTATGAATGAGCAACACAAAGACGTTTTGATTATTTATGATGATTTGACCAAACACGCGAATGCGTACCGGATGATTTCATTGTTGTTGAAACGTCCTCCTGGTCGTGAAGCCTACCCTGGCGATGTTTTCTATCTCCACTCTCGCTTGCTAGAGAGATCCGCTCGCTTGTCTCAAGAGTTGGGTGGGGGGTCTATCACCTCCTTGCCGATTATCGAAACGCAAAAAGGCGATATTTCAACCTACGTTCCAACCAACGTTATTTCGATTACAGACGGTCAGATCTTCTTGCAAAGTGACCTTTTCAACGCTGGATTCAAACCTGCGATCAACGCGGGGATCTCCGTATCCCGGGTTGGGGGTAAAGCGCAGATCGAAGCCATCCGTAAATTATCTGGGAAGCTCCGATTGCAGCTTGCGCGATTTAAAGAGAAAGAATCCTTTACGGCGTTCGCTTCTGAGCTTGACGAAGAAACGCAAAAAGAGTTGAAGCGTGGTCGTATCTTGGTTGAGATTTTGAAACAAGATAAGCACATCCCAATGCCCGTTGAAGAACAAGTGGTGAGCGTTTATCTCGCAGTATCCGACATCTTGGAAGATATGGATGTTGCCTCTGTTCGTGAAATTGAATCTAAGGTGTTAACCAAGCTTCGTGCTGACCATAAAGAGTTGTTAGCGGCCATTAAAGACAGCCAAAAGTTCAGCAAGGAATCAGAAGAGCAACTAGTTCCCGTTATTAAAGCTATCTTGACCCAATACAGCACGCAAAAAGGGTAGTTCGATGGCCGAGATTTACGAAATTAAGAATCGGATCGACGGGCTCAAGAGCATCCATAATATTACGTATGCGATGCAAATTGTGACGATCAGTCGGTTGAAGCGCATTACCAATCAGCTCCTAAAGTTGAAAGATTCTTTAGAAGGTGTCAAAAGTATTCTCGCCGATTTGGTCTATGAAAACCCAAAATTTGCACAACGGTTTTACCCAGATATTGATGAATCCAAAGATCCGCTTTTGGTGATTTTCTTCTCCAATCGTGGCTTTTGTGGGTCCTTCAACCAGGATGTCTTTAAAGCAGTAGAACGCTTTTGTGAACAAAAAGGATTGGATTTAAACGCTATCCCCAAAATTGGTGTTGGAAAAAAAGCCCCCGTAATTATGAGGAAAGTCCCCAACACGGTTTTTGTAGAGCCCGTGAAGGATTTGTTCTCCAAAGAAGAAGGGGCTGCCCTTTACGAACAAATTCAAGTCCATATGGCTGAAAACCGACAAATTTATTTTGGATTTTTTGAATTTAAATCTATCGTCAGTCAGCATGTTGCCATTTCGTCATTTTATCCGCCCTCCCCTTCTGATTTTGAGGTTAAGTCTCCAGAAGGAAAGCCTGGGGCTAGAGTTCCCAATTATTTGGAGCCTAATCGGAAAGAAGTCGAAAATCGGATGCTGGATTACTACTATTACTTAAAAATGTTCCGCACCATTCGAGACTCAGCAAGCTCCGAGTTTAGTCAGCGGTTCTTGTTGATGAAAAGTGCAGTCGACAATGTTAAGTCCCTTGGAGAAGAGCTTACGATGGAGCTCAATAAAGAGCGTCAACGTGGGATCACCCAAGAAATTTCAGAAATCATAAGCACCTTTAAAGCGCTTTCAAAGAAGTAAAAGGTAGAGGAGAAACGTCTATGTCAGAGAATTACGGAAGAGTTGTTCAGGTTATCGGGCCAGTTATCGATTCGGAGTTCCCCCCTGCCGATATTCCTAAGGTACGGACCCGACTTGAGATCAAACAAGAAATTGCACCGGGTAAAGAGATTTTTATTGTCTCCGAAGTGGCCATGCAGCTTGAAGGGGGTATCGTTCGCTCTATTGCCATTACCCCGACTGAAGGCGTGCGTCGTGGGACGCCGGTACTGGATACCCGTAAGCCCCTCACAATCCCTGTTGGCGAGGCCACTTTGGGTCGTCTCTTTAACATCTTGGGTGAAACCTTGGATAAAAAGGGTGAGTTGAAAGATGTTCAACATTTGAGCATCCGTCGCGATCCTCCTCCTTACGAAGTTATTCAAATTGATAACCAGTTGTTTGAAACTGGGATTAAAGTAATCGACTTGATTGCCCCTTATATTAAAGGGGGTAAAACGGGGTTGTTCGGTGGTGCCGGTGTTGGTAAAACCGTTATCATCATGGAATTGATCCATAACATGTCCAAACACCACGGTGGGATCTCCGTATTCGCTGGGGTGGGTGAGCGGACCCGTGAAGGGAACGACCTTTGGCTTGAGATGAATGAATCTGGGGTTGTAGACAACACCGTTCTTCTTTTCGGACAAATGGGTGAGTTGCCTGGTGCTCGTCAGATTGCAGGACTTGCAGCCTTAACGCAAGCGGAATACTTCCGGGATGAAAAAGGCCAAGACGTACTCTTCTTCTTAGATAACATCTTCCGTTTTGTTCAAGCTGGTTCTGAAGTGTCTACCCTATTAGGACGGATGCCTTCTGCGGTTGGTTATCAGCCGACGTTGAACGCTGAAGTGGGTCGATTCCAAGAGCGGATTGTTTCCACCAAAAAAGGCTTTATCACCTCGATTCAAGCGGTATACGTCCCTGCGGACGATATTACTGACCCCGGTACGGTTGCGATCTTCAGCCACTTAGACTGTTCAACAGTATTGTCTCGTAAGATTGCCGAGTTGGGGATTTACCCTGCGGTAGACCCCTTGGCTTCAACCTCACGGATTATGGACCCTTCTTATGTTGGGGAACGCCACTACAAAATCGCACAAGATGTACTCAAAACATTGCAACGCTACAAAGAATTGCAAGATATTATCGCGATCTTGGGGACCAGCGAATTATCCGAAGAAGACCGGATGATTGTAACCCGTGCCCGTAAAGTGCAAATGTTCTTGTCTCAACCCTTCTTCGTTGCAGAATCCTTCACCGGTACACCCGGGAAATATGTTTCGCTTGAAGACACCTTGTCTGGATTTGAAGGCATTATCGGGGGCAAATACGATCACATTCCTGAGCAGCACTTCTACATGATCGGGAAGATTGAAGAAGCCGTCGAAAAATTCGAGAAGAGCAAGAAATAATGAACCCCATTTCTTATAAAATCGACCCTATTGATAGCCCCGCCCAAACGGGGCAGGCCTCTCGGATTGTGGTCCGAGACAAGCTCAATGTGTACACCATTGGGAACCAACATGCGCCGTTGATTGTGGTCTTAGAGTCGGGTCAGATTCAGATCTTTAAAGATGACGTGGTTGCGCTGGATGTGCCTTACCAAGAAGGCTTTCTGACTTGTAAAGCCAACCATTGTGAGATTCATTTACTAAAGTAAAAGTTTTGGGCCAGTTTTCTAAAGGGGATCTTTTTATGTATCAAAAGGATCCCCTGCCCTCGTATTAGGGCAGGATGGATTCCCTTTAGGAGTAATTTATGCTGAATAAAACCGCTGCTACCCAATCTAAGTTTACAGGCGAAAGTCCCTGGCCTAATTTTGCTCCCCGAGCGTTTAGCGATGTTGTGGCCACTGGGCTTCGCCAAGCACCGCCACCAACCCCATATGTTGCGCCGCCCTTTCTCTCACCGCTACCTGTCGGCTTATCAGGACCCAGAGGTTACGCGGCAGCAGCTGCCACACCCAAACCAACTCCGCCTCGACCAGTGACGCCTCCTGTGAGAAATTTACTAGCAGACGCCATTGCCGCTTACGATTTTAGGGAGTTCGTCAAATGGATTCAACCTATCTTGCTTGAATTTCTTAAAGATGTTGGCGATAGAACATGGACGAGAGATGACGCTGTTGCATTAAAGGAAAGACTATTCCGCAAAGGATGGGGGAATGTTTACAAAACTTCTTATATTGCATTTGAGCGGGCCAGAGCCGTTATTGACGCCGTTCGGTCGTCATGCGGAGCAGT
>JAHFCZ010000123.1 GCA_023249285.1 bacterium
CGTAAAAACAACGGCAAGGGCAGATTCATGCTCTGGAAAAATTGCCCGTAGAGTGGCATCATCCAGCCGAACATTAACACCCCCACAATCGCCATGCTGCCCAACAAAAACATCGGGTAAGCCAGTTGCTGCTGGAGGTGGTGGACATAGCCTTGCTTTTCCCGAAAATAGAGCACCAATTCATCCAAAAGCGTCGTGACATTCGGCACGGCCCCCACGTGCGAGAAATGAAGTGGAACATCTGGAGGTAAGAGATCTTGGAGTGCCACCACAAACGGAATGCCGGATTCGAGCTGCGCGAGCATTGTTTTGACTTGGGGGTGAAAGGGTTGGGCGTTGGCACTGCTCAAAATTTGCAGGCTTTTGTACAGGGAGACCCCGGATTTTAAAAAATCGCTGAGCTGCTCACATAAGACTATAAAATGGCTGAGCGACAGTTTTTTATCAGACACTCGGTGTCCATGTCGGGAGATCTCGGTTGGGTCCTGATCTCAAATGCCAGGCCGCCGTGCCTTGAAGATACCCCAGCAAACGCCCTCGCTTTTTGAGGGTATCGTACAAAAACGCATCGTCAGGATAATAGGTCTGGCCGTCGGCTTTTGGATAGAGCTCAAAATTCAAATCTTCGGCCAACACCCGTCCGGGCAAGGCAATCACGCCACCCGCCACATTACACAAAAAGGGATGCTTGATCTTGTATTTTGCCCCACTTTGACCCCGATGCGTGCGCGCTGGCAGCCAGAGATTACGCTCGGGTTGGCAGTTGTTTTGACGGTAGCGCATGCTCAAAAATCCGACATTGGGGAGGTCTCGTGTGGCTTGAACCAAGGCGGCAAATTCAGTCGGTGAGAATAAAATATCTGCATCCACACTGACCAACACATCCGGTAAGTTTTCCCGATTCAGATGGCTGCGAAGATAGGCATTCACGGCATTCCCTTTGCCGATATTTTCTGGTAGCCGTTGGAATTCCAGTTGCGGATGGGAGACCCCATCCATAAAGGTGGTGTCGGCACTCGGGGAAGGGTTTTCTAAAATGACCCATTTTAAGTCTTGCTGCGTCGGCAAAATGGCCAACACAGACTCCAGAAAAAACCGGAGTTCCAGAGCGGCATCGTAGCTGACACTAATGGCAAGAATCGACATGATTGTCACAAGATACTATTATTTCAAATCTATTACAATAAATTTTTTTCGATTTGTAAAATTTACGGTCTCAGGAGATAACAGTTTTCTTTCAGACCTAGTCCCCAATTCAAGGAGAATTTTATGGCAGAGAGACCCTCCACCCCACCATTAGCAGTCAAGGGAACAAAAGTGATCCAACCGCCCCCCGCGCCAAAAGGCACGGCCGGGCCAGTGTCAGCGCCACCTGAAAGTCGGTCAGCCGGGGCATCCACCAGCCGGGTATCTCAAGTGGCGGCCACAACTCACCCACCCTTTAAGGCCGGCAGCGCCCCCGGGGTTTTTAGTCAGCCCACATCATTTACCGAGTCGGGACATCCATTTACTGGGGCGGTCCGAACAGTGGCCGAAGTAAGGGATTCTTTTGGAAGTGGGGGGCAATTAAGCGCTAAATCCGGAGCAATGGCAGCTGCTGGACCGGCCACCACAACAAAGAGTGTTGCAGGGGCAGCCACAGGACCAGCCCCCACACCGGTGCCTACCACATTTGAACGGGTGCTTACCCAATACAATCAGAAGCTCAGGGCCCACGAAGGTGAGATCACCCCACCTTGGCCAGAATATAGTGCGCATTTAGCGGGGCCTAAAGCTCCAGAACCCTATTTCAATAAAAATTGCTCAGAAGACAAACGGGAAAGGGGTGTTTCTAAAGCGGTCATGAGCGAACGTAGAGCCATTAGCGCATCGGTGGAATTACCCGATATTTGGGAACGAAAGGCCGACGGGACGTATCAAGCCAATATGCGAGTCGTAATGCCAGGCCTTGCGGCCCCAGATGGGACGGGGTTTTATTACACACAAGGATTTAATTACGCAACCGATTTGATGATTACCCATGAAGAAGTAAATCCGGCCGCCAAACGACTAGAGCTCCATGTACGGGGGTTATATCGAACCGATACCGTTATCGATGGGCTCAGAATGCTATTGGCTAACAAAGCACCTGGATTTGGGGCCAATTTTGTGGCGGCATTTTCCACGCTGGTTCCCTATAAATACGATGGCAAACCAGAGACAGTAGCGGCTGCACGCGCATTTTTTGCCGAAAACGGCTTGGGCGATCCGGATCCATTTAAACCAGATGGAAAAGGTGGGGTTGTGCCCAATTTAACCAAAGCCCACATCCAATGTCTTCACCGCACATTCCATGCGTGTAAAAAAGTGTTTGATGTAACGGCCTCTCTAGGGCAAAGAGCGACCATGAATGATCATATGCGCCTTGCATTATTTGGTGGCATGTTAGAGGCAGGGGAGCTCCCAACTAATATGACGGGTGCCATTTGGAAGCCCAATTCACCCCTCCATCGATCCTTAACCGAACATGGGGAAGAAAATAATGGTCTAGCTGAAGTCCTAGCAAACCAACAAGCACTTGAGACTATGGCTGCCCTCAAAGGCCAAGCCGGTGCCATTGAAAATCTAGGGACACATCCGGTGAAGGATAATCGAGCGACACTACGCGCTATGCCAGCGAGTACAGTCTTTAGCCTTGACTTAGGTGCGATTAGAGATGCTGCACTCAGGGAAAAATTCCAAAGTTCTAAGTCTGGAGAATCCGTTGAGGGGATTGGGATGCAAGACGTTCCCTTTTCACCGACAACCAAGATGTTTGCCAGTCATGCGGACTTTGTCTGCTTCCGAATTGCACAACGTGTGGATGCGTATCAAGACGAATTAAAGGGCTCTGTTACCCGTGATAGAGCTACGTTGCTCCGAAATACAGTGACTTACTATACTGAGATTTTGACCGCAAACGGCTATCACATTTAAGACGATTCTGCTAAACTATTGAGCATCCATGAAATACCGACATTTGGCGGAAATTGTGATGCTCAATGCCCAGCTTCGTCCAGAGGCGACCGCGTTGGCGTCTCGTCAAAATCCATTGACCCCCGAGGTTGGCGACTATCAGTGCATCTCCCATAAAGCCTTTTATCAACGGGCCTGTGAGTTCGGGATTAAGCTCTTGGAACTGGGCCTGAAAAAGGGGGATCGCCTGGCCATTTTTTCAAACAATTGCCCTGAATGGGCCATTGCGGACATGGGGTCGATGTTAGCGGGCATCATCAATGTCCCGATTTATCCCACCTTAACGGCACCCGAAGTCACCTATATTCTTCAGGATTCCGGCGCAAAATGGGTGGTGTATCAAACCCCTGATCACCAAAAAATTCTCAAAGAATCTGCCAAAGAGATTCCCGATCTTCAAACGCTTTCAGTAAAAAAAGACTTTGCACCCAAACGCCTCCCCAAAGAAAAACGTCAGAAATTTGAGGCGAAAATCAAAAAAATTAAAGGCACTGACATTGCCACGATTGTCTATACCTCAGGTACAACCGGTACCCCCAAAGGCGTCATCCTCACCCACGATAACATCCTCTCCAATGTCCATGACCTCATTGCCGTGACCCCCCTTACCGATCAGGATCGAGCACTTTCATTCTTGCCGCTGTCCCACGTTTTTGAGCGTACGGTCGGCTATTACACCCCATTATCAGTGGGGGCCGCGATTTACTACGCCCAGCATTTCACCACGGTGCCCCAGGATCTCCCGGTGGCGAAGCCGACGATTGTGATTAGCGTGCCCCGTCTTTATGAAAAAATCCGGGTCAAGATGATGGCGGATCTCACTGGCTTTAAAAAACTGCTCTGGATATTTCCCCCGACCCGAAAACTGATTCGCGCCAAAATCGCCAAAAAATTGGGGGGCAGGCTCCGGTTCTTTGTATCTGGCGGGGCCCCGTTGTCTCTGGAAGTGGCGGCGTTTTTTCAAGAATTGGGCTTGCTCATCATCGAAGGCTACGGCCTCACCGAAACCGCACCCGTCATTGCCTGTAATCGCCTGGATGCTTATAAATTGGGGACGGTGGGGAAAGTATTGCCGAGCCAAGAAGTGCGGCTCAGCGACGATCAAGAGCTCTTGACCCGGGGCCCCAATGTGAGCCAAGGCTATTGGGGGCACCCAGAATGGAACGCTGATCTTCTGGAATCTGACGGTTGGTGTCATACCGGGGATATTGCCGAGATTGAT
>JAHFCZ010000032.1 GCA_023249285.1 bacterium
TTAGCGATAATCGCATCGAGCTGTTTGTCCTTGAGTTTTTGCGCTGCCGTTTCGAGTAATAATTCGGGGTCAGCGAGACAAAATCCAATAGTTTGTTGTTGTTTTTTGTGAGGAATCAGACTTTTTAAAAGATCGGGGGTCGGGATTAAAGTGAGGGTCTGGGCTTGGTCACGCGAGAGCTTGGTATCGGAGGATTGTACCGTAAAATCAGAAACTGCTGCCGCCATAATCAACGTGTCACAGTCCGGGAAATGTGCCATTAAGGCCACTTGAAGATCCGCCACGCTGGAGACGCGTAACACCCGTTGTAATGCCGGATTGCACAACACAGGACTTCCAGTTGAAATGAGGGTGACCTCCGCCCCAAAAGAAGCAGCGCAATGGGCCAGGGTTTCACCTAACTGTCCCGTGGAGAGGTTGGTTAAAACCCGAACGGGATCTAAGGCCTCCCGGGTACCACCGCTGGTAATCAAAATACGGTGCCCAGATAAATCCAGCTCAGGAAACGCTAAAATAAGGGTCCGAAGCACGATCAATCCAGCGTCCACCATCCGACCTTGTCCACGCTCGCCACAGGCTAAATCGCCATAATCCGGACCTAGGAAGTGGAATCCAAAAGATCGTAGCGTTTGGACATTGCGCTGGGTAATCGGGTTATGCCACATTTCGTCATGCATGGCCGGGACAATCAGTTTGGGGCCTGTAAAGGACAGAACCGTCGTGGTCAGTAAGTCATCCCCAATCCCGGCCGCAATCTTGGCAATCACATTGGCCGTGGCCGGGGCAATCACCAGGGCATCGGCTTGCCGGTGGGAGAGGTGCTGGATGCCGGCGCTGTGGACGGGGACTTCTGCGACGGTTTCTAAAGATAGCGGGGCAACAAACTCCTGGGCGTTGTCCGTCAAAACCGGCGTGACTTGGACACCAGCTCGTTTGAACAACCGAACCAAGTCAGGTGTTTTGTAGGCGGCAATGCTTCCAGAAATCCCCAGGATGATATGCAAAAAAAAGTCCTAAGCGGCGAGAGATTTAGATTTACTCTTCGATTTTTCTCTGATTTTTTTATCTTCTTTGGGGGCTTCTTCAACGACTGCTTTGGGTGCCGCCTGTGCCGTGGCTTCAGCATCTTCTGCATCCGCTTGGGCTTTGCCCTTCATGGTAACCGTGACTTTGCCGGTCATGATTTCTTCTAACGCTTCGATGACAGGCATGGTCGGGATTTCTTCAAGAACGCCAGACTGATGAAGGTTGTCTTTAATTTGACGGGCACGCCGAGAGGCAGCGACACACAACAAAAATCGATTAGGAACCCGTGCGAGTAGCTTGGAAATATTGATTTCGATTTTTTTCTCTTGATCATTTTGCGTGGGCATTGGGCAGTCTCCTTGTTGAGTGACTCATTTAGAATGCTCTGGCAAAAGGGCCAGAATTTTTTGAACAACATCATCGACATGTCCATGGTGATTCATAAACACAAAATCGTACTCGGGGGCAGCCTCGACTTCAGTCTGAGCGACGATCAGCCGCTTTTGAATCACTTGGGGATCATCCGTATCGCGTAGCCGAAGCCGATCGCGAAGGGCGTCCATATCGGGGGGCATGATAAACACGCGCACCGCCTCGGGGCACTGGGCTTTGACCTTGCGTGCACCTTGGACATCAATCTCTAAAATAACATTATTCCCAGCTTCTGTGTAGCGTAATACTTCAGATTTTAAGGTGCCGTATTTGTGGGTGTGCACCTGACACCATTCTAAAAAATCCCCTTGTTCAATATGGGTATCAAACTCAGCCTCGGAGAGAAAATGATACGCGAGGCCATTGGCTTCACCGGCACGTGGGGATCTCGTCGTCGCTGAAATCGCCAGGCCAATCGAAGGTTGCCGACGTTTAATTTCGGCAATAATTGTCCCCTTCCCCACCCCTGAGGGGCCGGAGATAATCAAAATATGTCCTTTTGTCGATTGAAAAGCAGCCATAGACAGCCTATTATATAGCGCCAGCTAAATTTAGCCCATAACCTCGATAGTTTTAGGAGAGCATCTTCGTGCCGATCTACAAAGAGTCTGTCCAGTTGCATGAGCAATTGGGTGGAAAATTAGAAGTCATTCCCAAAATCAAAATTCACAACCGTCATGATCTGTCTTTGGCCTATACCCCTGGGGTGGCCAGAGTCTGTGAAGAAATTGCCAAAGACCCTGAAAAAGCCTTCAAATTGACCATCAAGAAAAACACCGTGGCCGTCGTCTCTGATGGCTCTGCGGTATTAGGATTGGGTAACATTGGTGCACTTGCGTCCATCCCAGTCATGGAAGGCAAGGCCGTATTATTTAAAGAATATGCCGGCATCGATGCCTTTCCCATTTGCATAACGTCCCAAAATACAATTGAACTCATCAGCATTATCAAGAACATTGCCCCGGTATTTGCCGGGATTAACCTAGAAGATATCGCCTCACCCCGCTGTTTTGAAATTGAAAGAGCTTTGCAAGGCCTCGGCATCCCCGTTTTCCATGATGATCAACATGGGACCGCGATTGTGGTGCTCGCTGCCCTGATCAATGGGGCCAAAGTCGCCGGGAAAAAACTCTCGGATATGACCATCGTTGTGAATGGATGTGGGGCCGCAGGCACCGCCATCACGGAGCTTATTTTGACCATGGGGCATGACCCCTTGCTGCCGGAACCTGTAAAAGACATTTTGGTCTGTGATGCCACTGGGATTTTAAATGAAGATCGCCAGGATATGGCCAACTCCGCTGAAAAATCACGCTTGGCCATGAAAACCAATCGCCATGGCCGTTCGGGGACCCTCACCGACGCTCTCGAAGGGGCGGATGTCTTCATTGGGGTGAGTGTTGCCAATGTGGTCACCGCTGAGATGATCCGTAAAATGAACGACAAGTCCATTGTGCTGGCCATGGCCAACCCCATCCCTGAAATTATGCCGGATGAGGCGCGGGCTGGCGGCGCATTTATTGTAGGGACAGGGCGCAGTGATTTTCCCAACCAGGTCAATAACGTATTGGCATTCCCGGGGGTATTCCGTGGGGCGATCGACGCCCGTGCGGAGACCATCACCAAAAATATGAAAATTGCCGCTGCGTTGGCGCTGGCAGACGCCTTGCCAAATCCCAGTGTCGATGAGATTATCCCCTCAGTTCTCGACAAATCAATCGCCTATAAAGTGGCGGCTGCCGTCGCAAAAGCCTGGAAAAAATAAGGATATGCCTACGTGCCAATCAACCTAGATCTCTACGATACAGGTGGGTTTTATGATGAGATGGTAGACGAAAAGGGGGGCATTCGGCCCCCATACCAAAAGTGGGCGGATTATTTCAGCTCATGCTCCATTGAAAAACTCCAAAATCGACACCATTTTGTCGAAAAAGCACTGCTGTCCCTCGGGATTACCTTCAATGTCTACCATGAGTCGGAGGGTACGGAACGTATTTTCCCGATGGATATTATTCCCCGCATCATCGACAACGCGGAATGGCAGTCCCTTGAAAAAGGCCTGACCCAACGTATTTATGCGCTAAATTTGTTCCTCGACGACGTCTATAACGATCAGAAAATCCTCAACGACAAGATTGTGCCGCGTGATATTGTGCTGTCCAGCCCAGGGTATCTCACGCCCTGTATTGGTCTCAAGCCACCGCGGGGGATTTGGTGCCATATTACTGGTACAGACCTCATTCGCCAGAAAAATGGGCGCTACGATGTCCTGGAAGACAACCTCCGATGCCCGTCTGGGGTGGCCTATGTCCTTGAAAACCGAGAAATTATGAAACGGGCATTTTCGACCTTGATGCAGAGTTGTAATATTTTGCCGGTCTCGGAATACCCTTCAAAGTTGTTTGACCTGCTGCGCTATATTTCAGGTAAAAATGATGCGGTCAACGCTGCTGTGTTGACCCCGGGGATTTACAATTCCGCCTATTTTGAGCACGCGTTTTTGGCCCGCCAAATGGGAATCGAGTTGGTCCAATCTCAGGATCTGGTTATCGATGACGGATACCTCAAAATGCGGACCACCTCGGGCCTCAAAATTGTGGACGTGCTTTACCGACGTGTTGACGATGTCTTCTTAGATCCGACGGCCTTCAACTCAGACTCTTTATTGGGGATTCCGGGGCTCTTTGAGGTCTACAAAAATGGACGCCTTGGTCTCGTGAATGCACCAGGAACCGGGGTGGCGGATGACAAAGTGGTCTATGCGTATGTGCCCGATATGATCCGATACTACCTCAAAGAAGAGCCTATTCTCGATAATATTGAGACGTATTTGTGCAGTCGGGAGTCAGAGCGTCAGTATGTGTTGGAAAATCTGGATACATTAGTCGTCAAAGTGGCTAACGAAGCCGGTGGCTATGGGATGTTGGTTGGCCCGCAATCTACGGTGGCAGAGCGTGAAAAATTTAAAGACCTGATAGAGGCCAATCCCCGTAATTACATTGCCCAGCCCACAATCCCTTTTTCACGATGCCCCTCCTTTATCAATTGGGAAATCGAAGGCCGTCACATCGATCTACGGCCCTATATCTTATACGGTGAAAAAATCGACATCATTCCGGGTGGCCTGACACGAGTGGCCCTCAAAAAGGGCTCCTTGGTCGTAAATTCCTCTCAGGGTGGCGGGAGTAAAGATACATGGGTGCTTGGATGCTAAGCCGGGTAGCCGACACGATTTACTGGATGAACCGCTATTTGGAGCGGGTGGAAAACATTTCCCGCTTTATTGAAGTCCATCTCAATTTGATTTTGGATCTGCCCCTCAATTATGAGCAAGCGTGGCGGCCGCTGCTCTTGAGCTCGGTAGACAACTCATTGTTTGTGGAAAATTTAACAGAATTTACGCGAGAGACCGTGGTTCCTTTTATGACCTTTGATCCTCGGAATCCCAATGCGATCTTGTCTTGCCTGTGGAAGGCAAGAGAAAATGCCCGTTCGGTTCGCGAGCGGATTTCGACTGAAATGTGGCACCAGATTAATCAGCTTTATTTGACAGTTAATGAGGCCAAATCGCGGGATGTCTGGAGCATGGAGGATCTGTTTTTATTCCTGGATAAAATTAAATTGGATTGCTACTGCATTGCGGGGATGGCCTACCACACCTTGTCACGGTCCGAGGAGTGGCAGGTTGCAAAGCTGGGCCGGCATTTGGAACGTGCCGACCAACTCACCCGGATTCTCACCGTTAAATACGACACCCTGGAACAACAAAGTCAGTCGACCGCGACCACGATCGATTTGATTCAGTGGGGGGCCGTGCTGCGGTGCATGAGCGGGTATGAAATGTTTCGTCGCGAATACGGGATCCTGACCCCACCCAAAATTGCCACATTTTTACTCCTGGATCGTACGTTTCCTCGGTCGCTTCACCACAATGTCATGCGCCTCCAAGAGGCCCTGCATCTGCTATCCGGGAACCCGATCGGGAGCTTTGTATTGCCGGGTGAAAAGCAAATTGGGAAGCTCAAGGCAACCCTAGATTACACCGACGAACAAGATGTTTTTGAAAGTGGCCTCCACGTGTATTTGGATACCAAGCAAGACGAGCTCTTCCAAATTGGAGAGTTGTTCAGCCAATATTTCTTCGGGAATACAAATGCAACTTGAGATTGTTCATACGACGGAATATTTTTACTCAGAGGAAGTATGGCTCCACCCCCAGTGGCTCCGCCTAACCCCACGGCACAGCCAACGCCAACGTCTCTCGGATTTTTTACTGGAGATCGATCCTGCCCCGGTCCAGAGTAACCTGGTCCAGAGTTTTGAGGGTAGTATGGCCCACCACGTGATGTTTCAAGGCCCAACCCGACACCTTAGGGTCAAAACCACCTCGACGCTGTCGACCATGACCGCCATGGCGGCCATGCATTTGTATCCCTTTGAGGTCGCAAAAATTCCTTTTGCTTACAATACGCTTGAACAGCAGCTCCTCTCGCCGTTTATCAATAGCGAGGGCTGTCCTCGAATTATACGCATCTTTGCTGAAAATATTCTCTCAGAAGCCAACTACCAAACTTTGCCGTTCCTGTACCTGCTCATGACCACATTGTCGAACCAAATCACCAAAGAATATCGTGAAGTCGGATGGCCGTATCCCCCAGATGAAACCCTCAAAAAAGGGGCTGGGAGTTGTCGGGATATCGCGATGTTGTTTATGGAATGTACGCGCTACGTGGGGCTTGCGTCGCGGTTTGTGAGTGGCTATATTTTCGATCAAGGGCGTGTTGAAAATAGTGAGCTTCATGCCTGGGTGGAAGTCTATTTACCTGGGGCAGGGTGGTGTGGGTATGACCCCACTTACGGATTAATGGCCGGCGAGAAACACGTGGACATTTGTGCCTCAGCCTTTCCTCAGCTCTGCGCGCCCCTAGAAGGCAATTTCACCGGAACGGCCTCTCAGATTCTGAGCGCCGAAGTAATTATTCGTAAGATCGCAGTCTAGCGAACGCTTAAGGCTTAATAATGACGAAAAGAACGGCAACGATAAGTAAGCTCATCAAGAGCAAAAAGGTTGCTTTTTTGTAGGTGGGGTAACGTTTTGCCACATAGGGCCCCAAAAACGCCACGGCCAACCAAATCAAAATCTTGCCGATAATCCAGGTGCTCTGCAACGAATACCCAAGCTTGGCAATCAGCCCAAACCCTGCAATCAAGACCCCTAAAGACGACACGCCTAATGTAATGTTTGCGGCCTTGGAACGCGTTTCCCCAAGCAAGACAACGGTGAGCGCACTAATGAGTGCAAAAATAGACACAAAGTGGAGGCCGAGGTAAAAGGCTGCTGACATTTCAATTCTCCTGGTTTAATGAGGGTAAGAGTGCATTCATCATACACAAAAAGCATGCTACCATACAAAGCCAATTATGCCACTGAACCATTGCCCAATTTGTGATGAAAATGATGAAAAACCGTCCTTTAAAGGAAACCAAGTTCGGGGCGAGCGGTGCTATTGTGAAGAAGCGCAAAACGATCTAGACGTAAAATGGCATTGGAATCGCACGATCGGGAAGACCGACGAGCAAGAACCTCATTCCCGCTAATGCAGATTTTTGACCACAAGATGGACCATCCCCAGGCCCATCTGGACCTCGATGAACGCCTCTTGGACATCGCCGAAGCAAAAGGGCATGCCTTTTTGAGATTTTGGGAATCTCCCAGCTATTTTGTGGTCCTGGGGCGCTCCAATGTTGCCGAAGCGGAGGTCAATCTCGCGGCCTGTACCAAAGACCAGATACCTGTTTTACGGCGGTGTAGCGGCGGCGGAACGGTGCTGCAGGGCCCCGGGTGCCTGAATTATGCCCTGGTGTTTCCGATAGACTTCGCCCCGCAATTGGCTACGATTTCGGACACCACACAGTGGATCATGGCACAGAACGCCCAGGCCATCCGTACCCAATTACCGAGTATTCAGGTCCAAGGGATCAGCGATCTGACCTTTAACGGACTCAAGTTTTCCGGCAATGCCCAGCGACGAAAACGCAATGCCGTTTTGTTTCATGGGACCTTTTTGCTCAATTTTGATCTGGATAAAATCTCCCAGTATCTGGCCATGCCCACGAAGCAACCGGAATACCGCCAAAACCGTCCCCATCGGGAATTTTGTACCAATCTACCCATCACGCCTTCCCAAGTCAAAGCTGCCCTTGAATTCTGGGCTAAAATTCAGTAATATGGGTCCGCAATTCACGTTCCCCTGTAGCTCAATGGCAGAGCAACCGGCTGTTAACCGGTAGGTTGTTGGTTCGAATCCATCCGGGGGAGCCATAAAATAATGTGCCCTAGGGCTATCCAGAAAATTTGAGATAGCTCGGATACAACACGCGCACCGGTGATCCTTCTGCAAATAGCGTGGAATGCGGTGCCTGGAGATACGGGCTAAATGCCGCTGGATAGGGTTTTGCAATATCTCCGGAGACGGTCAACCTTGCATTGGGCCACAGCCGCCACTGGGGGTGATCCACCTGGTATTCTTGGGTACGTCGCTTCTGTTTCGCGTAGCCGTAATAATGTTCGGTAATAAAGTCTTCCAAAGACCCAGGCGAAAAGGGAATCGGGTCACCCGAAAAATCAGCCGTAATACTGCAAGCGTCACGGCCATATTGCCAGTGGTATTCCAATGACTCTTGCGCTTCGTCCTTGCGATAGTGTTGGCTCATTTGCGCGGTTTCGTAGTTTTCGTTGTAGAGAAGATTCGCCGTTTTGGCGATGAGAACGTGGGGGACGAGCTCCTTCACAAACACGACGCCACGCCGGAGCACAGGCTTCCCATCTTCAATTACGGTCTTTTTGACATAAAATCGGAGATTCACCTCCAAAAAGTCGCTGTAAAAAGGCAGCCGCATCATCGAAAAGGACGTCGACAAAAATGAAAAGGCAACCACAGAAACCAGACAGTCTTCCTGCCAATAATCTAAGGTCACACCCTCGGGCAGATAGGGGGTTAGAATTTCGGGTGGGACTACATAATTGAGGATCATGAGCGCTCGCCATTGTGCGCTGATAAAGACCCGCGACGATGGGGAAAAGAGGGTGGTTTTCGGGGAGAGGGTGGGGAGTAGATACTGGGCCTGCTCGGTCGGAAGGCGATCACATAACTGCTCTGGCGCTGCAGCCCCGAAGAGTCGGAAGCGATTTTGGGCATAAAGGGTATAGATGGCGTTCCAAAGACGTAGGGGGAGAATGCGTGCGATTAGGATTAAATTCCAGGGAATGCCGAGCTCTGAAATCACTGAAAATACGGCAGAAGCTCGTATAAAAACACTCCCATTTTTAATGACAATCAGACTGCTGCGGGCAGTGAGCTCCGCAGTGATGGCCTGCAGTCCCTCAACCGGGTTTTCGCTAAGATGGGTCTCCAGTGCCGAGAGTGGCACAAACCGAAACCGGTCACGACGAGAACGCCGCATTAAAAAACGCACCACAAAATGACAACTGGCACAATGCCCGTCGTAACACAAAACAAGGGGCGTTGGGAGGTTGATCATGGTTGGTCTCTGTCATCCAAAATCTTCAGGCTAGCGTCCCACAACGCCGTTCCCCAGTCGAGGGGATAGTCGATATGCGTGTAACGGTGAGGGTCTTTGGGCGTTGGGAAAAATGCCCCGCTCACAGTACCAAGAACAGGGTCATTCAGAAGAGACGAGACCATTTGCGCGGGAAGCGTTGCCAGATTCGCAATAAAAGGGAGAATCAGCCGTCCCAAAGCCCCAAGTGGCCCTGTGAGTTTTTGGACAAGCGCTGTTTGGACCACTCCCGGAGAAATGACATTGATTTTTAAGTGAGGGTAATGCCGACGGGCAAACGTTTGCACGATCACATGGCTAGCCAGTTGCACCTGAACCATCGCACGGGGCAGCCAGTAGCCCTGCTTGAGTTGTAAATTCTCGAAATTAAGCCTCACAAATGGGGGGATCTGGGCCCCAATCCAGATGATGTTGCCGCCTTCAGGTAAAAGCGGGGCCAACTCACGGGTCATTAAAAATCGACTCAAGTATTGGGTCGCAAACACCAGCTCAATCCCCTCGCCGGTCTCAATACGAGTGGTTGAGAGGGTGCCAGACGCAAACACAATCCCTGAGAGTTTAGGGTAGTCCTTGTGCAAAAAGGCGCAAAGACGCTTCACCTGCGACATTAAGGAGAGGTCCACGCTATAAAAGTGAATCTCGGGATTTCCGGTAGACTGGATAAGCCGCTCTGCAACGGCCTTGCCTTTTGCAGAGTTTTGCCCGATCAAGATCAATCGATACCCTTGCTTGGCCAGGGTCTCCGCAATGGCTGCCCCAATCCCACCTGACCCACCTGTAACCAGAATTGTATCGCTCACAAACTAGGGCTCCTTTTATTCCCGATTATACCGTAAATAATTAACGGCTTGCTATTCCCCAGAATCTCTTCTACAATGAACCAAACTTTTTTGTATCCCTTGAACTAGAACCCCTGGTTTTTAGGATCGAAAAAGACATTTTTTTGTTTAAGGAGTTTACATGGATATTTTTGTTGGAAATATTTCGTTTTCATCTACTGAGGACGACATTCGGGGTTTATTTGCAGACTACGGTCAAGTAGCATCTGTAAAAATTATTAAAGATATGGAAACTGGCCGCTCACGTGGCTTTGCTTTTGTAACAATGCCTGAGGACAGTGAAGCACAACGCGCAATCGACGCTTTGAATGAAACTGAACAACAAGGTCGTCGTATCAAAGTTAACCAATCTCGCCCTAAGGCAGATCGCCCGGTTCGCTAGTCTCCAACCTAGTTGATCCGACTAAAACCCCGGCTAGCAATAGCTGGGGTTTTTTTATTGCCTTTCTATAAATTTCTCGGTTGACACGGTTTAAACCCCACCCCTAGCCCCTCCCCATTTTTTCAAAATAGAGAGGGGAACCCCAATAAAAAAGGCTAAATTCAAGCTCCCCTCTCTATTCCCAAAGGGAATGGGGAGGGGTTGGGGGTGGGGTTGCAACTACCCCGTCAGACTTTGTCTGACACCCCTTCGGAGAAGGGGAATTGTGGGTTTAAAAATTCCCCTCTTGGAGAGGGGTGCCCGTAGGGCGGGGTGTAGGAATGACCCCGATTAGGCTTTCGCATTAAACGCTAAAATTGCCAACCCTTTTAAAATCAAGTCCCCATCAAAACTATCGAGGTCCAGTTGGTCCTGAAGGACCTCAAGTCCTTTTCCCGTTCCCACCACCACCAATCCCGGATTTTCGGCACGATACGCACGGATAAACCCATTGATTTGATAGATGTGTCCCCAATACAGGCCAGATTGCACGGCGTCTCGGGTGGATTTGCCACAGAGTGTGTTGGACTTTTTGACCAAAATGAGCGGGATCTTGGCCGTATAATCCGCCAGCGCTTTGGAACTAATCCCGAGCCCAGGCACGATATTGCCGCCTTCATAGCCACCCTGGACATTCACCAGGCAAAATGTGGTGGCAGTACCCGAGTCCACGATCAGGCAGGGTTTTCCGTAAAGCTGGCTCGCGGCGAGGGCCGTCATTAACCGATCAGCCCCAATTTGGGCGGGGCGGGGCAACAAAATACGCAGCCACGGCGCGACGCTTTTATAATTAATAAAAGTGGTTTTCTTGAAATAAGTGCGTATTTGAGTGTCGGAATGGGGCACGACTGAGGAAACGATGCAGGGAACTTCAGGAGAAAATTGAGAGAGCTCTACAGGTAACGATGATGTGAGAAATCGCCGGCGTGCAGTGAATCGATACTGACCTGAAGGACGCAAGATCATGAGTGCAGACTCTGTGGTCGAGTTCCCGATATCCAGCAAAAGCACGCGTTTATGGGGTCGCATGGTGCTCATCATAACATAATTTGTGCATGACGGGAGTGCATTGCCCGGGGTGAGGATTTGGGATAAAATGATTCGCCTATGTCAGGACGAAAAGCCCCCAATTTACCGCCGATGCCCAAACGCCCCCCCAATTATCCAACAGGATGGCGCGGTTGGATGTGGTATTTCGTATTCGGACTGATTGTCATTTACATCGGGAGTTCGTACCTGAACCCCAAGCCCTCCGACCAGCTTGGTTTTACCCAGTTTATGACGGCGATCAATGCGGGACAGATCAAAGAAGTCACCGTTAAGACGACGGATCAATCCATTTCAGGGAAAACCGTTAAAGGGAAGGCCTTCAAGACCTACTATTTGAACTACCCGGATTTTGTGAAAGATCTTCAGGCTCAGAAGGTGGTCATTAATGTGAATCCGACTGATTCGAACTGGTTCTGGAGCCTTTTCCTCCAGGCCATTTTGCCCTTCCTTCTGATTGCCTTGCCGCTTATTTTTATTTTTAGACAAGCCCAGGGGGCCAATAGCCAAGCCCTTTCTTTTGGGAAATCACGGGCGAAAGCCTGGGATAGAGAGGGTCAAAAAGACCCCGTAACCTTCAAAGATGTGGCCGGTATTGATGAGGCCATTGAAGAACTGAGAGAAATTGTGGATTACCTCAAAAATCCTGATAAATATATCGAAATTGGGGCCAAAATCCCCAAAGGCGCTTTGTTGATGGGGCCTCCCGGAACAGGGAAAACACTTCTGGCCCGCGCGATTGCGGGTGAGGCAGATGTCCCATTTTATAGGCTTTCAGGCTCTGACTTTGTGGAAATGTTTGTGGGCGTTGGGGCCTCCAGGGTGCGGGATCTTTTCGACCAAGCCAAAAAAAGCCAACCTTGCATTATTTTCCTTGATGAAATTGATGCCGTCGGCCGCCATCGGGGTGCTGGGGTGGGTGGTGGCCATGACGAGCGCGAACAAACCTTGAACCAGCTTTTAGTTGAGATGGACGGGTTTGACACCAACGTCACTGTTATTGTGATTGCGGCAACCAACCGCCCAGATATCCTCGACCCGGCGCTCTTGCGTCCCGGACGATTTGACCGACAAATTGTGGTAGACAAACCTGACCAAAAAGGACGCCATGAAATTCTTGAGATTCATGCTCGAAACAAAAAGTTTGGACCCAATATCAATCTTGAAATCATTGCACGTCGTACGCCTGGCTTTACCGGGGCAGACCTAGCCAACCTGATCAATGAGGCGGCCTTATTATCCGCTAGGAGGGGCAAGTCCACTATTGAGATGCAAGAGCTCGAAGAGTCTATCGAACGCGTCATAGCGGGCCCGCAACGCAAGTCTCGTGTGATTTCCAAGAAAGAGAAAGAGATCATTGCCTACCATGAAGTGGGGCATGCCCTGGTGGCCAAAAATTTAGAAGGCATGGACCCTGTTCATAAAATTAGCATTCTACCCAGGGGAATGGCCTTGGGGTACACGTTGCAGCTTCCCATTGAAGATAAATTTTTGATGTCCAAGCTAGATATCGAAAACCAAATCAAAATCTTGATGGGTGGGCGAATTGCCGAGGAGATTGTCTTCGGATCCATTACCTCTGGGGCCTCAAATGACATTGAAAAAGCCACGGATTTGGCCCGAAACTATGTCTGCCGGTTTGGGATGAGCCAAGAATTGGGGACCCGAAAATATGGGAAATCTGACAATTATGTGTTCCTAGGCCGCGATTATTCGGATCACTCCAAAGACTATTCCGAGGGAACGGCTCGAGAAATTGACCTTGAAATCAAGCGCTTGATTGATGAATCGTATACCGCGGCCAAAGATATTTTGATGGGAAAACGGGACCAATTGGATGCCGTAGCCACCGTCTTGATGGAAGTGGAAGTGTTGGAGAATGCTCAGTTTGAGGCGATCCTTGAAGGAAAGCCCTTGCCTGAGGTACAATTACCAGCCGAACAAGCTCAATAACGGGGTGTAGCGCAGCCTGGTAGCGCACTTGCATGGGGTGCAAGGAGTCGCAGGTTCAAATCCTGTCACCCCGACCATTTTCGTTATTCCTAATTTTACGTCCTGGATCCCGGATCAAGTCCGGGATGACGCACACTCTCTTTTGTACCTGAATTGTCATTCCCACGCAGGTGGGAATCCAGGTCTAGCCTAATTTTACGTCCTGGATCCCCGCTTTCGCGGGGATGACAATACAAAGCGGGTGGAGTGGCCTTCACCACAAATTAAGCGTGACTATCCAGATCTTTGGGCGGCCCAAGATTAAGCACACGTGCTGTGGCACGGCGTGCTGCTTGAGATAGTGGCTCTTCATTCCGAATACCGCGAAGATCTATTCTCCTATCAGGAACCGGCGTCGATGTTGCGTCTGGCTCCGGGCTTGTGCGGCTACTGACACTAGCAAGGATCAGATCCCCTGCAGCATTTCCCCCTGTGGCATCGTGCCCAGAAGCATCTAATGATACGTCTGGGCGTAGTGGCGTGCCAGGTGGACGTTGTTCTGACCCTGCATGCCATGCGAGTCTCGGCCGCCCAGGACTGAACTCGGGCAAGACGGACCGCGATGCACTACGAGGCGGGCTACCGCCCGGTTCTCCAAAGTCCGACCCAACACTTGTGAGGGTGGTATCTTGGCTGGTACCTGGGCCAGAAGGACGTCTGTCTCCTCGTTGAGACCGAAGTAACTCGCGTGCCGCAACCCAAGGAGATACCGGTGCATGATCGGACGGGGTGCCATCCGGCGCGGACGCAACCAAGGTCGCTGGGGGTGGGGCCATTTCGCTCACAAGTTCAAGTGCAGCAGCACTTAAAATAGAGGTATCCCCCGGTTGCAGATGTCCATTTCCTAACATGGTACTGGCACGTCTTAGGAGTTGAGGCGCATCTGCTTCAGGCCCAGACGCCAGATCTCCTGGGTCAGGAGATGGCGTGGTCCGAACTGCGTTGGGTAGTATGCTTCGCGTAGACTCGTCTCGTGTAGGGTGAAAAGACCCACCACGTACAAGAAGAGACTGCAATCGACGAAGGGCCTCCCCGGATAGGACAGGAGCTGAAACGCTAGAGCCGTCCAGGTCTGCCAGTACTCCTGACAGTATATGTACAGTGCGGCGGGCCTCTAATCTTTCAATAAGGGGTGTAAAACGGTCTAGATCCTCTGGGCTAAGGGAGTTTTGAGGAGCCCTCATTAGTGTCCTTAACGCTTTCAATTCTTGTTGATCCTCCAACGTAATCGGAAGTCCATTTTTGGTGAGGTACTCCTCAGAGTCTTGAGCTTGGGCATATAACCCCCAACCTGTACCTGCAAAAGGATCAGTTTCTGATTGCATTGGGCGGCCTGTCCCTGGAACAGTAACAATTCGAGTCGGCAGTTCTAGTATAACGCCAGGTTGGGCATGATCGAGTAGTGCAAAGCCAACCTTGGCATTTCGATTATGGCGATGTTTTGCGGCAATGAGAAGCAGGACAGCTGCTACGCCTAGTGTAATGCCTGCGATTTCACCTCCTCCAAGCCCCGCTGCGCTATCTCTGGCATCACTGTCAGAATGGGGTCTAGGAG
>JAHFCZ010000124.1 GCA_023249285.1 bacterium
GTCCGGAACCGAACGGCGCAGAGACTTGCTGTCCGACCTGAATATTCGTCGCTAACTCAGGCGGGACAACGTACGTGAAATAGGGCTTCACACCGCGAAAAATCAATACCTTTGCACATCGTTCTGACATGGACTCGTTATACCACAAAAAAAGAAAGTAGATTATGACCTTAACCAATTTTGACCAACTAGGATTGTCCGCAGAAATGCTGCGTGCAGTTAAAGAAATGGGGTTCGAACAATGTACCCCGATTCAGGCACAAGCCATCCCCGTCTTACTTCAAGGCAACGATGTCATCGGACAAGCCCAAACCGGCACCGGTAAAACCGTCGCCTTCGGGATCCCCGTCGTCGAAAAAGTCGACCCCAGCCAACGCCACGTCCAAGCCATTATTATGTGCCCCACACGTGAATTGGCTATTCAAGTTTCCGAGGAAATCCAAAAACTAATTCGATTTAAACCCGGCACCTACGTCACCCCCATTTACGGTGGACAAGCCATTGACCGCCAAATCCGCACCCTTAAACAAGGGGTACATATCGTAATCGGGACCCCAGGGCGAATTTTAGATCACTTAGAACGTGGCTCCCTAAAGCTCCAGAATGTGGGCATGATTGTCCTCGACGAAGCCGATGAAATGCTCGATATGGGTTTTAGAGAAGACATCGAAACCATTTTGAAAGAGCTTCCCCAAGAACGCCAAACCATTTTCTTCTCTGCCACCATGCCTAAGCCCATTTTAGCGCTCACCAAAACCTACCAAAAAGATCCCGTTTCAATCAGCATTATGCACAAAGAACTTACGGTTTCGAATATACAACAAAAATATTTAGAACTGCCAGAACGCAACAAAATGGAGGCCTTATCCCGTCTGATTGATGTGGAAGATCCGGCCCTAAGTCTCGTGTTTTGTAACACCAAGCGTAAGGTAAACGATGTCGTATCAGAGCTTCAAGCCCGGGGTTATTTCGCAGACGGACTTCATGGCGACTTGAAACAAAACGAACGAAACGCCGTTATGGATAAGTTCAAAAAAGGGATCGTGGATATTCTGGTGGCCACGGACGTGGCCGCGCGTGGGCTCGACATCGACAACGTAGAGGCCGTATTCAACTACGACATTCCCCTCGATGAAGAATCTTATGTTCACCGTATTGGCCGTACAGGTCGTGCCGGTAAAAGCGGTATTTCATTCACGTTTGTAACCAGCCGTGAAACCTACCAGCTTCGGGATATCGAAAGATACACCAAATCTAAAATTGGGCTTCATACGGTGCCTTCCTTGAATGAAGTTGAAGAAAAACGAATGAAAGTCGTTTTGGACAATATCAAATCCGAAATTGAAAAAGGGTCTTTGTCCAAATACATCACCCTCATAGAAACCTTGATCGAAGAACACCACAGCTCGGTTGAAATTGCAGCAGCCTTACTCAAGCTTAATATGGGGCCTGATACCAACAAGGAAATCCCTGAAGAGCAATACGCGGGTGCTGAACCTGGTATGGCCAGACTCTTTGTGAACCTTGGCCGCAAACAACGCATTGCACCTAAGGACCTTGTGGGCGCGATCGCTAACGAAGCCAACATCCCCGGCAAAAGCATTGGGGCGATCAACATCTACGATGAATTCAGCTTTGTCGAAGTCCCCAAAGGGGAAGTCGAAGCCATCATTGCCGCACTCAAAGGACGCATGATGAAAGGCAAGAAACTCCTTGTTCAGCTTGCACGAAAACGAACCTAATCCGGTCATTTCGGCTACTGATCTTAGCGTAGAAGGGGAGGGGATTGGAAAATCTCACCAGGGGCAAGTCTGCTTTGTCCCTGGACTCCTGCCCGACGAAAAAGGGGAAATCGAAATCCTCAAATCAGCGCCCAATTATGCAACGGGTCGCCTGCTAAGAATCCTGAAAGCCTCTGACGATCGCGTCACCCCATTTTGTACCAAATTTGAAATTTGTGGGGGTTGCCAGATCCAACATCTGGACTACGCTGCCCAGCTGATCTGGAAACGCCAACACGTCCAAGAAACCTTGGCCCGTATCGGCAAAATCAACACGACGGTGCTGCCAGTCATTGGGGCCACTCACCCTACCGAATTTCGCAATAAAGCCCAGTTCCCAGTTGGACAAGACCCCAAAGGTCATTTGCAAATCGGATTTTACGCCCCCCGAAGCCACCACCTAGTCAATATCCCGTCTTGCCCAATCAGCACACCTCAAATCAACGAAATCTTAAATCAGCTCCGCTACCACATCAACGCACACGATATTTCCATTTACAACGAAACAACCCATACCGGATTATTACGACATCTCGTCCTCAAATACAGCGAACATGAGCAAAAAACTTGGGTCACTTTAGTCTGCACCAAGACCAAACTGCCACCGGCTTTTCTAAAAGACCTTGAAAACCTCCCCCATCTTGGCGGATTATTTCTCAATTTCAATCCGAATCTCGGCAACGCCATTTTAGGACGCGAAACCCGACATCTCGCAGGAAATGAAACCTTCAAAGAAACCATTGATACCCTCACCTTTGAATTTTCTCCCACCGCCTTTATCCAGTCGAATTGGAGCCAGGCCAAAATCCTCTATCAAAAAGCCATCGAATACGCCCAGATCAAACCAACTGACACCGTTTGGGATCTCTACTGTGGCGTGGGTATTTTAGGGATTATGGCCAGTTTTCAAGCCCAAACCGTGCTGGGTTTAGAATCAAATCCTGAGGTCATCGCCAATGCCAAAACCAATGCCCTATTGAATCAAAGCAACGCTGTTTTTGAGGCCCACAATTTAGATCAACCCCTTTCAGAATCTCTAAGCAAGGCCTTTCCACCGGATATCGTCCTTTTGGACCCGCCAAGAAAAGGGTGCTCAGAAAAGCTAATCCGGAACTTAATCAACCTCAATCCGCGTCAGATTATCTATATTTCATGTAATCCTAGCACGCTCGCTCGGGATCTCAATATCCTTTGCCAAAACGGATTTTCGGTCCAAACGGTCCAACCCCTTGATCTATTTCCGCATACCACCCACGTCGAATGCATTGCGAAACTGCACGCTTCCTAATATACTCAAAAGCCTATGAAATACACCGTTTCACGAGGCACAAAAGATATTTTACCAGAGGAAATTCCCTTCTGGCACCACATCGAAAACATCTCACGGAGCATGTTCGACCTCTATAACTATCAGGAAATTCGCACCCCAATCTTCGAAATGACCGAGCTTTTTGAGCGTGGCATTGGCAACACCAGTGACATTGTGGAAAAAGAAATGTACACCTTCACCGACAAAGGTGACCGGCGGTTGACCCTGCGTCCCGAGGGCACAGCGCCCATCGTCCGTGCCTTTATCCAAAACGCATTACACAGAAAACAATCCTCAACCAAGCTCTATTACATTGGGCCCATGTTTCGCTACGAACGCCCGCAAGCCGGTCGTTTCCGTCAATTCCACCAAATTGGCGTCGAAAACCTCGGCAGTGCACATCCTTTTTCAGATGCGGAAGTCATTTCCATGGGCGTTCACCTCTTTGATGAGCTAGGCCTCAGCGGACTATCCGTATCCATAAACTCTGTCGGATGCCCGGTCTGTCGTCCCGTCATTGAAGAAAGACTCAAGCAATTTATCGGGAATAATCTCCCCATGCTTTGTGAAGATTGTCGCCGCCGATTCCACACCAAGCCCCTACGGATTCTGGATTGCAAAAACGCGTCTTGCCGCACCTATTTTTCCGGCATGCCCAACATTCAGGACTCACACTGCCATGAGTGCCGCGACCACTTTAATTCCGTCGTGGAGTACATCGACGCGCTCCGAATTCCATTTCAAATCAATCCACAATTGGTACGGGGCTTGGAATACTACACCCGCACAACCTTCGAAATCGTATCCGACCAGCTAGGCGCCCAAAACGCCATCTGCGGCGGGGGACGCTACGATCTGCTAGTCGAACAAATCGGTGGCCCACACACCCCAGCTGTGGGGTTCGCCTTTGGCGTAGAGCGTGCCGTCATGGTCCTCAAAGAACTTTCAGATTTAATCAAACGCAAAGACCCCACAGTTTTCGTTGCCCCCTTAGGCTTTGAGCAACAAACCGACTGCTTCTATCTCGTTGATGAACTGCGTCGTGCCAATATCAAATGCGAAATCGATTACTCAAAAGGGGATATTA
>JAHFCZ010000033.1 GCA_023249285.1 bacterium
TTTCACGTCATCATACCACCTTTCCTTTTCTGGTGATTTTTCTGGTGATTTTTCGGGTGATTTTCCTGGGGTGATGATGGGGAGGGCCAGGTAATAAAAGCTGGAAATGGGACGCCAGAGGGTTTTGGTGGTGGAGATTTGTTTGGGGCCACTGCAAATCTCAATGCCTTCGCGGTGGAATCGGGCGCCGATGTGACTGGTGAGTGTGTCGGCCAAAAGGCGTTGATAGAGCCGTAATTCACGCTCGGAAATATCAAAATGTTCGACCATCAAATGCAGGGCTGCATAGTCTTTGGGGGGCTCGGGATCGAGGTGAAATCGGACTTGAGACCGAGGTGCGATAAAGCTGACGAGGGTGTCCCCTTGAATTTGGGGATATTGGGCTTGGAGCCAGTGATACCCCGGCTGGAGGCCAATCAACGATGGTGGTGTTTCGAGAAAATAACTTTTCATCCTGACTTGAGAGTTTTCGGCCCAATGCGAAATTTGTCAATCGTGGTATCTTGCGTGGTATACTATTCGCCTATGATTGAATCCGATCCCCGTCTCTTGGATGCCCAGCCTCTACCGGAAGATGTCCGGGAAGGTTCTTTACGGCCGTTACGGTTGGAAGAGTTTATTGGCCAGCCCAAGCTCAAACAGAATTTGTCTATTTTTATTCAAGCGGCCCAGCAACGCCAAGAAAGCATTGAGCACGTGTTGCTCTACGGACCGCCAGGGCTCGGTAAAACCACGCTGGCCAGCATTATTTCCAATGAGCTCAATGTGAATATCAAAATTACCTCCGGGCCTGCCATTGAGCGGCCGGGGGACTTGGCGGCGATTCTCACCAATTTGTCGGCCGGGGATATTTTGTTTATTGATGAAATTCATCGCTTAAACCGGTCGGTGGAAGAAGTGTTGTATCCGGCCTTGGAAGATTTTCAGTTGGATATTGTCTTGGGAAAAGGCCCTTCAGCACGGTCGATTCGTTTGGATTTGCCGCCGTTTACGTTGATCGGGGCGACGACCCGGATGGGGTTGCTCAGTGCGCCATTGCGGGATCGATTTGGGATTGTGGAGCGTT
This sequence comes from bacterium, assembly GCA_023249285.1. Lineage (GTDB taxonomy): Bacteria > Margulisbacteria > Marinamargulisbacteria > SXXA01 > JAHFDB01 > JAHFCZ01. The sequence goes on from JAHFCZ010000033.1 coordinate 1,067, forward strand.
TGGACTATTACAGCCCCGATGACTTGCAAACGATTGTGAGTCGCGCGGCCGGGGTTTTGAATACACAAATTGATCATGAAGCGGCCTATCAAGTGGCGTCTCGGTCACGTGGGACCCCTCGGATTGCGAATCGGTTGCTCAAACGGGCCCGGGATTGGGCGCAATTGGATGGGGGGATTATCACTGGGATGATTGTCGATAAGGCCTTGTTGGGATTGGGGGTGGATGCCTTGGGTCTCGATGAAATTGACCGTAAATATTTACTCTCGATTCTCAAAAAGTTTGGCGGAGGTCCGGTGGGGGTAGATACCATTTCAGCTAGTATTTCCGAGGAATCAGACTCGGTGGAAGATGTGCTGGAACCCTTTTTGTTGCAGCTGGGATTTATCGAGCGGACCCCACGAGGGCGGATGATTACCCCAGCAGCTTGTGCCCATTTGGGGGAGATGTACCCCCAGCGTGCCAGTGTTCAGACTGTTCAAGCGGAATTATTTTAAAAGGAGCTTTTCATGGATCGGACCCGTTCAATTTCACGTAAAACCTCAGAGACGGATATTCAATTGACCTTGAACGTGGATGGGACAGGCCAGTCCCAAATCCAGACCGGGGCCCCATTTTTTGACCACATGTTGACCCTATTTGCACGGCATGGGTTGTTTGATTTGGAGGTGTCTGTGCTGGGTGATTTGGACGTCGATTACCACCACAGCGTGGAAGATGTCGGGATTTGTTTGGGCCAAGCCTTTCGTGAAGCGATTGGGGATGCCAAAGGGATTACCCGCTATGCGTCTGGGGCGATCCCCATGGATGAGACCCTCTGCCAAGTGGCCATTGATGTGAGCAACCGGGCCTTTTTGTCCTTTAATGCAGAGTTCCCTAAGGCCAAAATTGGGGAATTTGATGCTGAATTGGTCAGTGAATTTTTCCAGGCCTTTGTGAGTCATTCTCGGGTGACCCTGCATTTGGATCTGATTCGGGGTGAAAATTTGCACCACATGAGTGAGGCGTGTTTTAAGGCGTTAGGCGTGGTGCTTTCTCGGGCGCTCTCGATTGACCCACGCAAATCAGAACAGATTCCCTCCACTAAAGGGGTGCTGTAAGCTGACATGGACCTAATGCGGTTGCGGCAAAGTGCGGGGATTCGCGCCTTGATGAGCGAAACGCAGGTGTCCGCGTCGCAGCTGGTGATGCCCCTTTTTATTCATGAGGGGATTTCCGAGCCCCGACCTGTGGCCGCGATGCCAGGGGTTTTTCAGCATAGCGTGGATTCTGTGGTCGATGAGGTGGCCGAGCTGGTGGGTTTGGGGATTCGCGCCGTCTTGCTCTTTGGGATTCCGGTGGAGAAAACCCCGACTGCGGACGCGGCTTTTAATCCCAATGGCGGGGTGCAACAGGTGATTTCAGTGCTCAAACAGAAATTCCCCGAGCTGGTGGTGATGGCGGATTGCTGCCTGTGTGAATACAGCGCGGACGGGCATTGTGGCCCCCGTGATTCAGCAGGAAATATTGATTTAGAAAAAACTTTGATTATATTGGAAAAAGTAGCCCTCTCTTATGCCAAAGCTGGGGTGGATATTGTCGCACCGTCTGGGATGATGGATGGGATGATTGCGCGATTGCGATCGGCCTTGGATCAGAACGGCTTTTCGCGGACGTTGTTGATGTCGTATGCGGTGAAATATGCATCCGCTTTTTATGGTCCCTTTCGGGAAGCGGCGGGGTCTGGGGATCACTTTGTGGGGCATCGCAAGGATCATCAAATGAACCCGGCCCAGATCCGAGAAGCGTTTCGCGAGGCCCAAGCGGATGTGGATCAGGGCGCGGATATTTTGATGGTTAAGCCCGGATTGCCGTACTTGGATGTACTGGCTCAGTTGCGCCAACGACATGACCTGCCCTTGGCGGTGTACCAGGTGTCAGGGGAGTACGCGATGATTAAGGCGGCGGCGGCGGCTGGGGCCTTGGATGAGCGTGCGGCGATCCAGGAAACGTTGACGGCTTTCCGTCGCGCGGGTGCAGATCTCATTATTACTTACTTCGCCAAGGATTATGCTAGGCTTTGAGGGATATGCAACATTCAGAACGGTTATTTAACGAGGCCAATCAAATTTTGGTCGGGGGGGTGAATAGCCCCGTCCGAGCGTTTAAGTCTGTGGGTGGAACCCCGGTGTTTATCAAGGAAGGCCAGGGGGCCTATTTGCGCACGGAAGATGACCAGCTCCTGATTGATTATGTACTGGCCTGGGGGCCGATGCTGTTGGGGCATGCGGACCCGGAAGTGAGCTTGGCAATTGCGCAGGCTGCGGGGCATGGGACGGCTTTTGGGGCGCCTGGGCGATTGGAAACGGAGCTTGCGACGTTGATCCAAGGCTTTTTCCCCAGTATGGCCAAAATTCGATTTGTGAATTCAGGGACTGAGGCGACGATGAGTGCGCTTCGGGTGGCCCGTGGCTTTACCAAACGCTCGAAGGTGATTAAATTTTCAGGCTGTTATCATGGCCACGTGGATTCGTTGTTGGTATCGGCGGGGTCGGGGGGATTGACCTTTGGCGAGCCTGATAGTGACGGCGTTCCCCGAGAAATGGTGTCCCAGACCTTGGTCTTGCCTTTCAATGATGTGCAGGCGATTTCAGATGTATTTCGATTTCAGGGCGATCAAATTGCCGCGGTGATTGTAGAGCCGGTGTGTGGAAATATGGGCGTGGTCTTGCCAGACCCCATGTTTTTGACCCAATTACGGGCCTTGTGTACGCGGTATCAGGCCGTTTTAATTTTTGATGAAGTGATGACCGGGTTTCGGGTCCATGCCGGTGGGGCTCAGGCCTTGTACGGCGTGATTCCGGATTTGACGTGTCTGGGGAAAGTGATCGGGGGTGGCTTGCCTTGTGGGGCTTATGGGGGTCGTACTGAGATCATGGCCTGTGTCTCCCCGGTGGGCAAGGTCTATCAAGCGGGAACGATGTCCGGGAACCCTGTGGTGATGGCGGCTGGGATTGCCACCTTGACCCAAATTCGGGACTTGCCGGTGGTGCAGACTGCGACCGCCCAAACCACCCGGTTGGTGGACGGGATGCGGGCCATTCTCGCTCAAAAACAACGGGCGTATACCCTGGTCCATTGCGGGACGATGTTTTCGGTGTTTTTCTGTGAAGGACCCGTGACCACTCTTAAGGACACACAACGGGCAGACACGCGGTCATTTTCGCGGTATTATCATGAGATGTTATCCGAGGGGATTTACTTAGCGCCCTCGGCGTTTGAGTCTAACTTTATGTCCTGGCGACATTCTGACCGAGATATTCATCGTACGTTAGTTGCGTTTGAAAAGTGTGTATAATAGGACAACAACTCAGGAGAGGATGGCTATGAGGATCTGGATTTTGTTACTGTTGACTTGCTGCACCACATTAGGCGGCACCACCTCTGTATGGGGGTTTGCCGAACGTCCAAGATCTTATAAAGGCACGACACCCCCACCTGCGACACCCGCTATCCCCGCGACTCCGGCGGCACCTGCACCGGTTCAGGCTCCCAATGCGGCGGCCCCTGTGGCCCCTGAGCTTCCCGTTTCGCCTGCATTGAGCATCGCGACGGCCAATCTATTGGGAGATGAAGAATTAGCGGATATCCAAAAGGCCTACAAAGACCAGATTGAGACCCGTCAGTTTGCAGAAGCATTGGCCACTCTAGAGCGGATTCCTCAGCCACAATGGAACGATAAACAACGCGCGCATTATCCTGTCTTGTTGATCTTTAAACAGGCGGAAGAAGAGGGGAGTAAAACCTCTTCTTTGTTCCAAAAAGACTCGGACATTGATGAACCTTTGCGTAAAACGACCAACAAGCTCTACAAAGAGTCCCAAATGGCCCTATTGAATGGAAAACCAGAGCTCAGCCGTGACTTGTTAATTCAGATTTTGTTTTTAAACCGTCGGGATTCTAAGTCTCGGAAATTATTGGAATATGGGCTGCACTTGAAGGTGGGCGAGTACCGCGTGGAAGACGTTGAGGATAAATATTGGAACAAGTCTTCCGTGTTGTTTTATGGGGGGAATTATGGGGAAGCCGTCGAAGCCTTGAGCGTCTTGGTCTTCTTCGATAAAGAAAATCCCCTGATTTATGAACGGATGGGCTCTTCGTACTACATGTTGGGTGAAAAACGCAAAGCGATTGAAGCCTGGGGCACGGCATTGTTCTTTAACCCTAAAAATACGGAGCTTAAGGATGTTGTTGACCGTGCAAAAAAAGCGATGGCTGACGAAGAAGTCGAAGCCCGTGAACGGACTAAAACGAAGAAAACCACCACCACTACGGCACCGGCGATTGCGGATGCGGATCTCCAATTGATGGGCCTCTTTAAGACCCAAGGTGAAGCTTATAACTTTGCGGCTGAGCTCAAAAAACGGGGCTTGGATACGTATGTGGATGAACAAGATAACGGTAAATGGTCGGTGAAAGTGCCGAAAGTGCAGATGCAGAAGAAGTAGTCGAAAGGATCCCTTCATGAAATTTCGTGGGCTCGTTTTAGGAGCGTTATGTGTACTGAGTTCTGTCTCTTTGCTGTGGGCAGATGAATTTTCGATCTCCCAATCGCTGACTGATCGTGCCCAACGCGTGTTGGATGGCGTATTTGGGAAGGGGAATTTGGTCGCCATTGTGGATGTTGCTGCGAGCAACCCTAGCTATCAAGTGAAGTACACCAAGCAGTCTCAAGCGGCCGTAACCGCCCAAAAATCGGGTGGCGGGGATCGCATGCAGATTTTGCCTGGCTATCCGGTGATCAAAAATTTGGCCCCTGAAAATATGAAGCAATTGCCTTTTGATTCCGTGACGTCTTACACGCAGGCGGCGATTCGTCAGATTACGGTGACGGTGTTGGCTAGCCAGGATTTCCCCCGTGGCCAATATGGCAAAGTAGAGGCGTTATTGACCCAAGTATTGAGCTTGAAACCGAACCGCGATCGGGTGAATTTTAGCCCGCAACGGTTCCAGGCGGCGAACCCAGAACGTGCGGGTGGCGTGGTTGCGGCCTTGGGCGGGAAGATGGGCGGTGCGACCGGGAGTGGCCTTCAAGGCTGGCACATGATGGTGTTGGCGGGGATTCTGATTGTTTTTATCGGGGTTTATGTGTGGATGTCGCGTGAACAGCAAAAAACGTTTGCGGCTTTAGTCAAACAAATGGGTGGGGGTAAAGGCGGCTCCGGGGGTGGCAATATGGAGGCTGCCAATGTGAGTGTGGCTCCGAGCATTTCTTCGGTTCAAAAGGACAAAGGTGGGAATATGAGTGGTGAAATGCGGATGTCTGAATCCAGCATAAAACGCTATTTTGATTTTGTGACGGAAGGCTCGGTTGAGAAGCTGATTTTTATACTCAAACGGGAAAAAATGGGTGTAGAAAACTTGGCGGTTTTGGTGCCCTGTTTGGAACCCCATTTGGCGGCCCGGGTGTTGAAGGAATTGGACTCTCAAACTCAGGCGATGATTGTGTCCAATATGACGGATCCTCGGATGTATAACAAGGCGATGATTGAGAAATTTGAGGCACAATTACGTAGTGCAATGGAGTGCTTGATTGGGGGGCAAGGGGTGGCGTCGGAGGTTTTGGGCCATGTGCCGGAATCGGATCGTAAACAAATCTTGTCTGTGTTGCAGCAAGGGAATGCACAAGCGTATCAGCGCTTGCGACCTTTGGTGGTGCTTTTTGAAGACTTGGCACGGTTGGATGATACGGAATTGAAGTATTTGTTGGGTGTGGTGGCGCGCGATACGGTCTTCACGGCCTTGGTGGGCATGGACGAAGATATTGTGTCTCGGTTCCGCCAAAACATGCCCACGGGGATTCGCAATATGTTCTCGGAGTTCTTTGAATTGCGTGCAGCGGCCTTGACCGCGGTGGCGATTGAAGTGGCCCGGGAGCAAGTTTTGGATGTGGCATTGCAATTAGAAGCCGAAGGTAAACTGTCCTTAACGGCGAAGTTACAGAGTTAATTTTGCGACATCTGGTCATTGTTCCGACCTATAACGAGGCCGATAATTTGGGGCGTCTGATTGATGTTCTGATGGACATTTCGGGTCCCACATTTCACCTTTTGGTGGTGGATGACGGGTCCCCGGATGGGACGGCCCAGATTGCAAAATCGGCGGCTCATCAGCATCCCGGTCGGATTTTTGTTTTGGAACGTGCTGGCAAATTGGGGATTGGGACTGCCTATGTCGCCGGGTTCCAGTGGGCGATTGCACAGGGCTATGATTTTGTGTACGAAATGGATGCGGATTTTTCGCATCCGCCAGAAGCCTTGGCGACCATGGCGCATACCCTCGTGGGGGGGGAGGCTGATTTGGTAGTCGGGTCTCGGTATATCGGCGGGGTTCGGGTGATTAACTGGCCGATGCGGCGGTTGATTTTGTCGACCTGTGCGTCGCGTTATGCGCGGCTGGTGACTGGCTTGCCGATCTTGGATACGACGGCAGGATTTATGGGGTATCGGACGTCTATTTTTTCTAAAATTCGGCTGGATCGGATTCAAGCAAAAGGGTATTTTTTTCAAATTTTGATGAAGTATTTGGTCTGGAAGTTGGGGTATCGCCTCAAGGAAATCCCGATTGTGTTTCATGAGCGTCGGGATGGGCAAACTAAGCTCTCTTCCGGGATTTTTTGGGAGGCCTTGGTCTCAGTGCTCTTCTTGCCCTTGGGGTATCGCCGGTATATTCAAAACACGGGCCATCGATGCTCTTAATTGTTGATGCCTTTTCCCTCGCCTTTCGGGCGTATTATGCGTACCCACCGAGCCTGAGGCTCGAAAATGGGACTTTGGTAAATGCAATTTTTGGCTTCGTGACCTTGTTATTGAAGGCTATGGATGAGTTTAAGCCGAGCCATGTCTGTATTTGTTTTGACCACCCTTCGCCTACATTCCGGCATATTGATTATGCAGCGTATAAGGCGCAACGGCCCCGTGCCCCCGAGGATTTTGTGGCACAAATTGCGATGTTGAAGGCGTTGCTGACGGATTTGGGATTCCATTGGATCGATCAACCAGGCTTTGAAGCCGATGATTTAATGGGGACCTTGGCCAAGCGTGAAAGCGCGCAACACCGTCGGGTTTGGGTCATGACGGGGGATCATGACGCCTTGCAATTGGTGGATGACCAGGTTCGGGTGGTGATGGGTAAAAAATCCGAATGGATGGTGTATGATGCCGCGGCCGTGGAGGCCCTTTATGGCTTTGAACCGGCCTTGATGGTGGACTATAAAGCGTTGCGCGGGGATGCCTCAGACAATATTCCGGGGGTTCCAGGGATTGGGGAGAAGACTGCAATTGCGTTGATTCAACGTTTTGGAAGCCTTGGGGAGGTGTATGCCAACCTTGATAGGGTAACACCCGCTGGTGTGCAAAAAAAGCTCCTAGAGGGCAAAGAACTGGCTTTCAAGTCACAGTTTTTGGCGAGGATTGATACGCAGGTGCCCATAACCTCCACGTGGGAGGACTGTGAATTTAACCCCAATTGGGAACAGATGATTGCTTTATTTCGGGCCTATGAATTTAAGTCCTTGGTGCAAAAATACCAGTCAAGAGTGGCCTTGCCTTTAGAACGAGCCCCGGCTGAGGCGACCGTGGAAGACAGCGGCATTGTCGAGCTTACCCCAATACAATTAACAGAAAAACTGGACACGTTGCGTGCGGGATTTGCCGTCGTGTGGGAGGGGGGGATTTGGGGGCTTGCGACCACGGATGCGGCGTGGATGGTGGCCGAAAGTGCCGAGGTTTTGGCCCTTTTGCGGCCGCTTTTACGGGATCAAACCGTTCCCAAATGGGTGGTGGATGGCAAGAATTTGCAGGTGCGATTGGCCTGGCTGGGCGAGGATATTGCAGGGATTGTGTTTGATGCTGGGCTTGCCGCCCAAGTGATTGACCCGACGCGATCCCCCGAGTGGCTGAGTGCGAAAGTCTTGCCGGGGCAACGTGCTCGGGACGTCATGGCGCATATGGCGGGGCAGAAATTGGAGCTTGAAAGCTGGAAGCTTGAGGCCTTGTATGCGGATATGGAGCTGCCCTTGTCGCGGATTTTGGCAAAAATGGAACTGGAAGGTATTCGACTGGATACTACGTATTTGGCCGAGTTGCGGACGCTTTTGGAGTCGCATTTGGCGGAGATTCGGGCCAAATGTTTTGAGCTAGCGGGCATGGACTTTAATTTGAGCTCGCCGAAGCAGCTTTCCGAGGTGCTCTTTGATCATTTGAAATTGCCGGTCTACAAAAAAACCAAAACAGGACGGTCTACCGATTCCTCGGTGTTGGAAAAACTGGCCAAGGACTACCCTATTGCGGTTCACTTGTTGGTATTTCGCCAGTTAGAAAAATTGTTATCTACTTACGTGACGACTTTGCCGGGTATGGTGAACCCGAAGACCGGGAAAATCCACACGTCTTACAATCAAATCGGGGCGGCAACAGGACGCTTGTCTTCGGTGAACCCCAATTTACAAAACATTCCCATTCGGTCCGAAGAAGGGCTGGCGATTCGACAGGCCTTTGTGGCGAGTACCCCAGAAAATCGGCTTTTGTCGGTGGATTATTCTCAAATTGAACTGCGCATTTTAGCGCATATTACCCAAGATCCCCACATGATTGCGGCCTTTGCGCGGGGGGAAGATATCCATACAGCGACGGCGGCGACGGTGTTTCACGTGCCCATATCTGAGGTCACAAAAGCCCAGCGCTATCAGGCCAAGGCGGTTAATTTTGGGATTATTTATGGGATGTCCTCGTTTGGATTATCTGAAAATTTAGGGATTCCCGCCAAAGAGGCGCAAGAGATTATTGACCGGTATTTTAATACGTTTTCTAAAATCAAGGACTTTATCGCTCAGACTTTGGGGTATGCAAAGGACCATCGGTTTGTGGTCACAGAGTTTGGCCGTGTGCGGCCGGTGCTCGATATTGATGCGCCCTCGTTTACCCTGCGACAATTTGCCCAGCGCATCGCCGTGAATACCCGGATTCAGGGTACGGCTGCCGATCTCATTAAATTGGCGATGGTGAAGGTGGACCATGCGCTGACGGCGCAGGGGCTCAAGGCGAAAATGATCCTCCAGGTCCATGATGAATTGGTGTTTGATTTCCCTGCTGAGGAAGAAGCGGCATTAACGGCACTCGTTCAAGAGGCGATGATCTCGGTGGTGTCCTGGTCCGTTCCACTTGTGGTTGATATTGCGGTTGGCTGTAATTGGAAGGAGATTAGTTAAAGGAGCTTACTATGAACATCATCAATAAAAAAATGGCTGCGAGTAACCCAGCAAAGGCTGAGGAGATCCTTGCACTTTATACCCAGGACGCGCCATACAGACGGGAAAGCTTTCTTGAATTGCTACACCATATGTGTTCACCGGAGGAAGGGGCGGGGCGGCTCGTGACGACACTGGTTGATCACGCAACATCTTTGGCGTCTCCGGACCTCATGGCGCTTAGCCTTTTAGCTAGCCTTGCCCTTTCACTGGAAGGGGTGGGCGTGATTTGGAAGCATTGCCCAGACATAGATGCAAAACTGAGAGATCTCGTGTACGCTTCTGCTGATTGCGTGATCCTCATGAATGCCACCCGGTTATTAGGAAGGCTGTCGGCAAACGTGCCGAAAGGGAGGGAAAATCTGTACTCCCTGGTGACTACTTTGGTACACCAGATCGTGGATAAGGACCCCGTCAAAAGTACGGCGGCGACTCGGGTGTTGGTCAGGATTGCCATTTATTCACTTGAAGGGGGGCCTGTATGGTTAAGGATGCGATATTGACTTTTCTGACAAACTCCCTGGTCACAGCGGACACCCGAGTTGGTCAGAATGTTACGGATGTACTAACCGCAATGGCTTCCTCTAATTCGGCGAAATCAATGTATTTGCCGGCCAACATCGACAAGCTGGAAGTCTTAAAGAGCTTTCGGGACCCCACTATCAGTGCGGGTGCTGAGCGGATGTACTCAGCGCTTGAGTTTAGCCGCAGGCTAGGTTCGGTACCTGAGTACAAAGAAGCCCCCTTGCAACTTTTGTGCAAATACGTTCGAGAATGATCTATAACATCGGGCTCATACTATACACGAACCTCTCTCGAAAGGTTATACTGAAGTTTATGCGTCGAAAGCAGCTTTTCTCCCGGATTTTGGTTGTCCTGATTGTGGTAATGGTCCTCTTAGGGGGAATCGTCGGGATTTACCGGCAATTTATTAACCCCAAATATTTGAAGGTGAAGGGGATTAAGGTCCCGACTTCGGATGTCATGCAAGCCTATTACCAGATGAATCCTGGCGTGTCTCACCAAGTGCATGTCTCGCGACGTAATGCGATTGAGGCGTTTTTGTTGAAGCAGCGTCTGTATCAGGACTATTTGGAAAAGACCCAGGACCAATGGTTTGAGGGGGTTGTGTTGGATCAAAAAGAAGGCTACACCACTTCGACTCTCGGGGATTCAGCCGGTGAAGACAATGGGGAAGATGCGAGTCGGGCGGTGCGGCGCTATCTGATCGATAGCGGGTCGGATATTTTATGCGTGTATACCTCGAATCCAGAATGGCGATTTTCGGTAGGGACCCGCGTCAAGGTCAAATTGGGTATGGAGTTTACGATGTTATCCGGGTGGTACCGGGTGCAGCGGGGTGGCCCAGTGTTCACGGTGCGATTTGCAAGTGCGATCCAAGATGTGGTGGTGATGTCTGCGCAGCCTGTTTTTGTCGCCAAGCCTGAGCCTCAACCCCACTCCAAATCTAAGGTCTCAAAACCTCGGCGACGACATCGATGAGTGGAATGCCTCTTAAAGGGACGGTTGTGATTGTTCATGGCATGGCCGAACATTCGGGGAATTATGGGGCGTTTTCGGAGGCCTTGCAAGAGGCCGGATATGTGGCCTATATGGGGGATTTGTTGGATTTGGGTACGCCAGACTGGGACCCCGAGACTGGCTGGCAGCGTTGGGTGGAACAGATCCAAGGCTGGGTGTCGAAGGCAAGGATGGACCATCCTGAGCTCCCGTTGTTTGTGTTTGGGCATAGCATGGGGTCTTATTTGGCGCAGGATGTGGTGGCATCTGGGGTGAAGGCCAATGGGTTGATTTTATCGGCCACGTCTTATGAATCGCCTGGATTGTTGCGATTTTCGGCGGGGTTGGCCTGGCTGCTCTCTGGGGTTTTTGGCCGAAGATCTAAGGGGTATTTGTTTTATGTGCTGACTTTTGGGGTCTTCAATTTGATGTTTTTCCCGGCTCGGACCCCTTTTGATTGGTTGAGCCGGGATACGATTTTTGTGGATATGTATCGGGCGGATCCGCGATGTGGTGGCGTGCCGACCTTGGGGTTTTACCGGGCCTTTTTCAAAGGCTTTGCGGCATGTTATGGTAAGGGCCCCTGGACAAAGGTGAAAACCGCAGTGTATGCCTTTTCAGGAACCCGTGATCCACTTGGAAAATGGACAAAATCTGTTTTGCAGTTGGTGAACCGGTATCGGAAGGCAGGGGTGACGGTCGAGACTCGGTTTTATCCGGGCGGGCGACACGTCATGCTCTGGGAAACCAATCGACTTGAAGTGGTTCAGGACCTTGTGAGGTGGCTGGACCAAAGGATTAACGCATAATGAACTGGCAACAACGCGCATATTGTGGTGAATTAGACTCGGCCCAAGTCGGACAGACTGTTCAATTATTTGGCTGGGTGGATGCCGTGCGTGACCATGGCCATTTATTGTTTATTCACCTTCGGGATGTGTCCGGGATTGTCCAGGTTGTGTTTCATCCTGAGGCCCCTTTTTATGCCCAAGCGCGGCAGCTTCGGAGTGAGTTTGTGGTGAGCATTGTGGGGGAGGTCAAGACCCGTGCTGCGGATACCGTGAACCCGCATTTGAATACAGGGACCCTGGAAATTGAGGCCAAAAGCTTGGAGATTCTGAATCAGGCACAAACACCGCCCTTTGAAGTGTCTGAAAAAGGATTTTCTGGGGAAGTATTGCCCTTTAAAGTTGATGAAGATACCCGTCTCACCTATCGCTATTTGGATTTGCGTCGCCCGAGTATGCAACGTCATTTGGTGGAGCGCTCCGCGTTATTAAAAATTGTACGGGATTACTTGTCCGAGGCCCGATTTATCGAGGTGGAAACCCCTGTTTTAACCAAGAGTACGCCGGAAGGGGCCCGGGATTATTTGGTGCCCAGTCGGGTGCATGCGGGTCATTTTTACGCCTTGCCTCAATCCCCGCAGTTATTCAAACAATTGTTGATGGTCGGGGGCCTGGACCGGTATTTTCAGATTGTAAAATGTTTTAGGGACGAAGACTTGCGTCCGAATCGTCAACCCGAGTTTACCCAGGTGGATTTGGAGGCGTCATTTATTGATGAGACCTTTATTTATTCTCTGTTGGAAGGCTTGATCCATCGGCTGTTTGCCCACACGGGTGTGACCCATTTACCCGCCACTTTCCCCCACATTACCTATGATGAATCGATGTCTAAATACGGCAACGATCGACCTGATTTGCGTTTTGGTTGGGAATTGGTGGAAGTTACAGACGTTTTTAAAGATACGAGCTACAAAATTTTCCGGATGATTTTGGAAACCGGCGGCATGATCAAGGGGATGAACCTCAAAGGTCAGGCGGCCAAGTTGAGTAAAAATATCTTGCAAGAAGAGTTGGCCAAGGGCTTGATCCCCAAGTTGGGGGGCAAGGGTATGACGTGGATGAAGGTGGAAAATGGGCAGCTGGATTCCAATATTGTGCAGTTTTTTAGTGAGGCTGAAAAGGCGGCGCTTCTCTCCCGTATGGGTGCCGAAGAAGGGGATGTTCTGATTTTTGTCGCGGATCAGGATCGGGCCTTGGTCCACAGTATTTTGGGTCAGTTCCGGGTGATTATGGCACAGCGTTGTGAGATCATTCCCGAAAATACCTTTGCCCCGTGTTGGGTGGTGGATTTTCCGTTGTTTGAAAATTCTGCGCACGGCCTTGGCGCGGTGCACCATCCGTTTACCCAGCCGCAAGGTGATATTACTGGGTTGGATCGCGAGGCACTCTTGACGCAGAAGGCCCGGGCCTATGACCTGGTCATCAATGGCGAAGAAGTGGGCGGCGGGAGTATCCGGATTCATTCTTGGACCCAACAGGAGCAGATTTTCCAAGCGCTAGGCTATACGCAGGCCCAAATTGAAGAACGATTCGGGTTTTTTGTCCGGGCCCTAAAATATGGGACGCCCCCACATGGTGGGTTGGCCTTGGGTGTCGATCGTTTGGTTGGGATGTTGTTGGGTGTGGCCTCGATTCGCGAAGTGATTGCCTTCCCTAAAAATCGGATGGCGTATTGTCCACTCACGGAATCGCCTTCTCCTGTTTCATCCGAACAGCTCAACGATCTTCATATTCGCGTTACTGAGCTGTAGGGTGCTGTTGTAAAATAGCCAAATTATCCCATTTTGGGATTCCTCATTTGGAGGAACCAAACAACGTCATCCCAGAAATGTGCACTTTGTCTATTTTTCTAACAGGATGTACTGCGGTGGGGTAAAAGGAAATCCGGATGCGGGGCATCGCTATCCGAGAAGACTCACTGCTGAAATTCACGAGGCAACGTTTGGCTTAAAGCCAGGTGATCACAAAGAGCTTAAAGGCATTGCCAGAGAAAACCTTCGGGACCACATGACCAATC
>JAHFCZ010000034.1 GCA_023249285.1 bacterium
AATCCGCACCCCTTCCGCCCGCTTTTAATGTCGCCGAGTGTGCTATCGCTAATGCTTTCCTCTCGGGTGTAAACTCAGCTAGACTCATCAACGTACCCTCATGCGCTTGAATTAACCCGTTCAAGTAGCCTTCTGCAAGAGTCTTAGCGGTACTAAATGCAGGCTCATCGAACGATTGACTTCGTAATAAGTCATCATACTTAACAACAGGGGTCACGAGGCGGGGTCTAGCTTGACCACCATGGTGTAAACTTCCAGCACGTCTTTTTCTTCCCCGGCCGTCTTCGGGCGTGTCTGGCGCGTCTGGCGTGGGGGTCCCGTCTGACACGGTCACTGGCGTTGACCTCTCGGTTCCTACCGACATTGAAGAAGCGCTGACTTCACTGCCCCCTGAAAGCGTCCTTTCTGAGGGAAAAAACGCACTAGGTCCTGCCATTGTTTTATAATAAATAATCATTTCGATACCCTCAAATAGTGCCTAGAATTATAAAGAGCGTCGATTCTAAGGCGAGGCCTCACATTTGTCTATTCGAAATTTTTGGGGTTTCTAATTCTAGATTGCGACGATGCTTAATGATTTCAGACTCGGAAAATCCTCCTGAAAACGATGGAGCAACCGATGCTGGAGTTTGGGGATTTCGCCAATAGACTCGGTAGGTGGGAAGTGAATGTGTAGCTCAGCCTGCATCACATGTCCAACCCACCGCACCCGAACATCATGTACGGCTTTGGGTGAAATATGGGACTCCGCTAGAATCCGTAAAATCTGATCAACCACCTTGGGGTCAACCCCATCTAACAGCTGGAGCAGAATCGATTTTCCGGATTCCCAGACGATGTATAAAATCATAGCACTCATGCCCAGCCCCACAACCGTATCGATGATGGGAAAGCCGAGGATCACACCCAGTGAGCTCCCCAAGACTGCCAGACTGGTCCACGCATCAATCCGGGCATGTTGCCCATCGGCGATCAACGCGGCGCTATTCATTTCACGCCCCGTTTTCAGGCGAATCCGAGCCACCCATTCATTCCCCAAAAATCCCACAATCGCGGCTAAGACGACCCACCCTAAATGGGTAATGGGCTGGGGGTAGAGGAGTCGCATGATAGATTCATACGTACAAACGCCAGCGCTGAACAAAATAATGAGTAGAATCAGCACCCCCGCCAAATCCTCAAATCGTCCGTACCCTAGGGTAAATCGTCGGGTCGGCGGGAGTAAGGCAAGGCGAAAGGCGATCCACAGTGGAATGGACGTCAGGGCATCTGAAAAATTATGAAGGGTATCGGCGAATAGCGCGAGGCTGCCGGAGACGTACACAATAATAATTTGAATGCCACCGGTCACGATTAAAATAACAAGGGAGTACAGCAAAGTGCGTGTGCCTGCGGCAGAGGCAACAACGGCAGTCGTATCGGCACTAGGGTGGGCTGCCCGGTGGAAAAACATCGGTTCACAATAAAGGGGGGGCGAGTGCCTTGTCAAATTTTAAAAAACTCAAATGCTTCTTTGACAAATAGCCTGAAAATGCGTAAGGTAGTACACGTCATGAAGTCTCGCAAATTGTCTGACAAAGAACAACGAACCCCCCAACGTCTTCTCCACGCGGCCAAAACGCTTTTTTCCCAAAAAGGCTACGATGGCACCACCATTAAAGAGTTGGTCACCCTTGCAAAGGCCAATATTAGCCTGGTGAGCTACCATTTTGGTGGCAAAGACGGGCTCTATAAAGCCTGCATCGGGGATACGATATTTGAGCACCTCAAAATTGCGCAAAAGATTCTTCAGCCCGTTAACACGGAAGAGGAATTCAAAATCCGACTCAAAATGTATATCCAAGAAATGCTCTTGTTTTATACCTCTGAGCCAGAAATCACCCTGATTATTTTAAGAGAATTTGAACAAAATAGCCCCATGCTCAATGATATTTTTGAAAATGGATTTGTCAAAATTTTGAATAGCTTGATTCAGTTTGTTCAAGCGGCCATCGACGAAGGGTTAGCGGACCCACACCGCGATCCTAAAATTATGGCCTCGATTTTCTTTGGCTATCTGACCCATTTGGCCAGGACGGATCACTTGACCTTGCAGTATTACAAGTTGTCTTTCAAAGATGCCAAGTACCAAGCACATATCGTGGACCAATTAATGACTTTTTTCTGGGAAGGAGTTCGTCTAAAATGAAGCGAACACTCGTCGTCGCACTCGGCCTGGCATTGGCCACCTCTGTTCATGCGCAACCGGTTCTTACAGTAGGTAGCTTTCTCAGGGAGGTTCGGCTCCACCACGAAGGGCTCCAAGCGGCTCAGATCAATCGCGGGGGTGTTTTACAAGCTGCAAACCGCTCAAAACTTATCGACTCTGCCCAAGCCTTTATCAATGCGGAAGGCTTTATTGACGGCAAAGTATCCGTTTTTTCAGCACTGCAGGGCGGCCAATCTGAAGGCGCAAATACCAGTGTGGGGATTTTCTCCAAAATGGACAACGGGCTTGAAGCAAAGTTGAGCTACCGATGGAACGTTCAGCACCTCCCCAATGCCGCCAAAATCAATGACTACCAACTTCCCTCCCTTATTTTTGATTCAGGTGCGAGCCTGCTCTTAACCCAATCGTTATGGCGAAACGGTGGCGGTGCTGAGGTCAAAGCAACCAAAGAACAAATTGAGGCTGGGGCCCAAGTGGAAGCCCTGGCGAATACCCTGACCATCAAACAAATTTTGGTAGAGGCCGAAGCCGCCTATTGGCGGTTGTTGGCCTCCAAAGAAATCGTGGCTATTCAAGAAAAATCTTTAGATCGTGCCAAACGGATGGTCGATTGGGTGAACCAAAGAAGTAGCCTGCTATTGGCGGACAACTCGGATGTCTATCAAGCCAAAGCCGCGCTTGAGCTCCGGACACTGGAGCTGAGAGCCGCGATCGATGAAGACTCTGCCAACGAGCGTGCGTTTGCCAACTACCGTGGCCAGACCCAGTTGGTCCAAGCCCGAAATCTCCCCAGCCTTTCGGAGATGCTCGAAGTCCAGGTCGTTGCCAGTGAAAATAAGGTCTATCAGGTGCGTGAAGCGGTTCAATTGGCCCAGAAACAAGCAAAACTCAAGGCCGCTCAGGTCACCCTGGAAACCCAGCAGCTTCAACCGGATTTTAATCTTTATTTAGGGGTAGATCTCAATCAATTTGGGACCAGGTGGCAGGATTCTTTCCTCAATTCCTTTGCAATCGATCACCCCACCATTAAGGGGGGATTCATGCTCTCCTTTTCGTTGGATGCCCCGGATGCAAAGGCCAGCCTTGCGGGGTTAGATCGTCAAAAAGACGCGGCTGAGGCATTGGCTAGTCGAAAAGGATTTGAAGACCGTCGGGAATGGATTGATTTGAAAGAAAAGCTTGCGGCAGGATTACGACGCATTGAGTTGGCCCGTAAAATTGAAAAGCTCCAAAAAGAAAAATATGAAAATGAAGTCGTCCGTCACCAACGTGGGCGTAGCACTACCTATCAAGTGCTCTTGTTTCAGCAAGACTACGCCAATGCCCAGCTGACGCGGATCACTACCCAAGCCCAGGTGGCAGCCGTCTTCGGGCAACTCCGAACATTCAAAGGAAGATAGCCCCCCATGGATCTTGCCAAGCTCTCGATTAAACGCCCCATTTTCATCACCTGCATCATCTTGTTTACGTTGGCGCTGGGCTATTTATCACTCAATAAACTCCCAGTAGATATCTTCCCGGATGTGAATTTTCCAATCGTTGTGGCGACCATTTCTTACCCTGGGGCAGGCCCAGCTGAGGTCGAGACACAGATCTCTAAAGTGGTGGAAGAGGAAGTCCAATCGCTACCCGGGATCAAACGCTTGACCTCCAGCAGTAAAGAAGGGCTGTCCACGATCGTGGCAGAGTTTAGCCTTAAAACCGACATTAAATATGCCGAGCAGTTGGTACGTGATCGGGTGTCCGGCGTGAAATACAAACTACCTCGCGATGCCAAGGAACCCATTATTCGTCGGATTGACCCAGCAGATCAGCCGATTCTAATGGTCTCATTGACGGCCAATTTGCCGCCGGCCAAGCTCTACCAGTTGGCAAACGACGTTATAAAGCCAAGATTTGAGCAAATTGATCACGTTGGTTTGGTGAAAATTGTCGGCGGTCGTAAGCGTGAAATTTGGGTGGAGTTAGATCGAAACAAGCTCAAAGCCCACGAATTATCGGCCACTCAGGTGTCGGATGCGCTGGCGAGATCCGGTGAAAACGTCCCGGCTGGCCATGTGGACCGTCAAAAGACACAAACGGTGATTCGAACCCTTGGGGAATTCAAAACCCTGCGGGATATCTCCGATACCGTGGTCAATTTCTTTGGCAGCGATGTGCCGATCAAAATTTCTGAGCTGGGCAGTGTCAAAGATACCCTCGAAGAAGAGCAAACCAAAGGGTACGTTAACGGGAAGCCAGCACTCATGTTCATGATTTACAAGCAATCCGGTGCCAATACGATTGCAGTCGTGGATCACCTCAACAAAGAACTCGAAAAAATTTCAAAATCCATCCAAACCCAGGACGGGGCCCCCAAAATTGTGATGGTGCGTGATGGGGCTCAACACATTCGTGCGAACGTGGAAGACGTCATGGAATCCATTCTCATCGGGATTGCCCTGACGATTTTGGTCGTCTTTGTCTTCTTGGGAAATGCACGCTCGACCTTCATCACCGCTATGGCGCTACCGAACTCCCTTTTGGGTGCATTTTTATTAATGTCAGTGGCAGGATTTTCCATCAACGTCATGAGTCTATTGGCCTTGAGCCTTTCGGTAGGGCTCTTGGTAGATGATGCGATCGTGGTGCGAGAAAATATTTTTAGACACCTCCAAATGGGCAAAACGACCTTCCAGGCTGCGATCGAAGGGACCCAGGAAGTCCGCTTAGCGGTAATCGCGACCACGTTAACAGTGATTGCCGTATTCGGTCCCATTGCATTTTTGCAAGGGATTGTGGGCCAGTTTTTCAAGGAATTCGGACTCACCATTTGTTTTGCCATGCTCATTAGTTTGTTTGATGCATTGACGATTGCCCCGATGCTCTCTGCTTATTTTGCAGGACGCGTGAAGCACGAAGAGTCCAGCAGAGGATGGCATCGGATTGAAAATCTCTATGGCAAAGTGCTGTCATTCACGTTGGCGAATCCCCTCAAAATAATGAGCGTGGCCGTCTTGATTTTTGCCCTAAGTATTGTGGCCGTCTCCAAAGTGCCCAAAACTTTCTTGCCCGCCCAAGATATTGGCGAGTTTGCGGTGTCACTTGAATTGCCACAAGGCACGCCATTGGAAACCACGCGACAACTCGCGCAGACCGTGGATGGGATCGTTCGCGCTTATCCCCAAGTGCGTCTCAGTGCCCTCACCGTAGGTACCTCAGACGGGGAGAGTAACGTTGCCAACTTGATTGTGGAATTAGTGAGCGCCAAAAAACGCAAAGAAAACAGCTCTGAATTTAAAGCCATAATTCGCGAGCGCTTGAAGCCTTTTGCCTATGCCAAACCGGCCGTCAAAGACATTGACTTTGTCGGCGGCGGAGAGCGACCCTTTAACCTGGTGATTGTCGGAAATGACCTCCAAGAATTGGAAAAAACGGCGGATCGTGTGGTGCATAAAATCAAAAATCACCCGGCTTTATTGGACGTGGAAGTCAGCTCGAAAAAAGGAAAGCCAGAGCTCCAAATTGATCTGGATCCTGAAAAAGCCAAACGGTTAGGAATCGCACCCTCGGCGGTTGGACTTGAATTGCGCACACAGGTACAAGGGAGTACCCCGGCTATTTTCCGCGAGGAAGGAACAGAATACGATATTCGGGTCCGCCTTCAAGAAAACCAACGGGACATTGCCGGCCAATTTGGGGCAACTTACGTCCCCAACGTAAACCACAATTTGGTACGCCTTTCGGATATCGCCAAACCTTTTGCCACGACGGGTCCTGCGAATATTAACCGTCAAAACCGTGGCCGTTATGTTTTGATCTCGGCAGACATTGCACCGAGTGGGCCTGGGATTGGGGGCGCCATTTCGGATATTAAAAAGCTGATGGCACAGCCTGGGATGCTTCCGGCTGGGATGAGCTACGACTTTTTGGGCCAAGCTGAAAACTTCAAAGAGCTTGGGATCAATATGTCGATTGCGGCGGGCTTGGGGATCCTCTTTATTTTCTTTGTACTGGCCAGTTTGTACGAGTCCTTTGTTACACCCTTCACGATTATGCTAGTGCTCCCCTTGGCCGCGTGCGGGGCCTTCTATGCGCTTTTAGTGACAGGGAAGTCCCTGGATATCTTCTCCATGATCGGGTGCATTATGCTCTTGGGGATTGCGACCAAAAACTCTATTTTGCTGGTGGATTACACCCAGCAGCTCATCAAAGAGGGTAAACCCCAACGCGAGGCCTTGCTGCAGGCCGGGAAGACCCGACTCCGACCGATTTTAATGACGACCTTTGCCTTGATTGCCGGGATGTTACCGGTGGCGATTGGGCTCAACGAAGCGTCCCGTCAGCGGACCAGCATGGGGGTGGCCATTATCGGCGGGCTGATTACCTCTACCTTACTGACTTTGGTGGTCGTACCCGCTGCCTATGGATACCTTGAACGCTTCCGTCAGTTTGCATTGCGTATTAGCAAGGACCTAACCGGGAATTAAAAGTGGGACTGTTGCGAAATGACAAAAACCTAGGAAAAAGCGATGTTAGAGAAATGTCAAAAGGGTCCGTTTCTCGGCTGACACGGTTTGGTTCTTCCAAATGAGGAAGGACCAGACTTGCTCTGTCCGACCGATGCCGAGTGCTCGGGAGCCATAAGCGAGCATGCCGAGGCAAGTATGATGCCGGAAGCCGAAAATGGGATCATTTGGGCATTTCGCAACAGAGCCAAAGTAATTACCGATAGTTTAAGGCCTGGACATCAATCCCATAATCTTTGCCCCGTACCAACGCAATGATCGCCTGAAGATCATCAATTTTTTTAGCGGTGACCCGAATCTGCGTGTCCTGGATCTGGGTTTGTACTTTCAGGCCGGAGTCTTTGATGTCCTTGATAATGTCCTTGGCTTTTTCTTTGGAAATCCCATTTTGGAGCTCAATTTCTTGCTTGGCAGTGCCCCCTAAGGCAGACTTAATGGGGCCAGGCGTGAGGACCTTGGTGGAGATGTTTCGTTTGACTAGCTTTTGCTTAAAAATATCGTAGACCTGTTGCACTTTGTAATCATCGGCGGCGCTTAAATGAAGCTTAGAGTCAGAGCTTTTGTATTCCAAGGCGGCGTCTGCATCCTTGAGGTCATACCGATTGGCCACCTCTTTAAGGGTTTGCTGGATGGCATTTTCCAATTCCTGTAAATCGACCTTTGAACCCAAATCAAACGAATAAGTGTCGGCCATTTTGAACTCCTTTTAGGGGTAAGTTAAGTCTTGATTTTCAATGACACAATGCGAAAAAATCTCTGGGGTGTCGGCGTGGTTTTCGATGCTCACGCGACCTCGAAGCACCACCCCAGGGCCAAATTGGATGTGCCCTGACAACTTCAAATACTGCAGCGCCTCCAGACGAGGTAAGTCCTGAAAACAAGCCCGAAACCCATCCATATGATGCATCGGCGGTTCTAAAATAAGCTCTGGGGTGCCAGACAGCTTATTTAAGACCCTCAATAAATCACTGGTTTTTTTCACAGGCAAAAACCGATCTCGATCCACCACCAAAAGGGCAGAGCGCTCAAATAAGGACACGGCGGAGCCCACGGCACTTTCCAGCTGGATAATTTCCACGTCTTGCACTTTTTTGGGGTTGACGATGAGGGGTAAAATCAAGGACTGGTTTGTTGCCTTTTGCATCAAGGCTTCCAGATTAAGCCAAATATTGTTGGTGTTAAACACCTTAAAGGTGGAGACATCTTCAAATTGGGGGATGTGCGCGGCTTCGACTTGGGTGCGTTCCAAAAGGGTAAGCTGACCGTCCTTGCGAATGACTGTGCCCCCCTTCACATCCAGGGCCGTTTTAGGGGTGGTTTCAACAAGGAAATCAATATGATTGTCCAACAAGTACCCTAAAATCTCAGGGCTAAAAGTGGGGCCAAGATTATCCGCATTTGAAATTAAGAGGTACTGGGTTCCTTGATCGAGGAGGGTTTGGGCGGTACCAGAGGTAATGAGGCTCAGTAACACATCGCCATGCCCTGGCGGGGCCCATTCTTGCAAGGGAGCGTCTGAGTTCTCAAACGGCAGGCCTGTTTCCCGAACGATGCGGGGGAATTCATGTTGAAAAAGCTCAATAAAATCCAGTTTCCCTTCCAACACCCGATGCGTATCTTCAGTCGTGTAAAAGCTATTCATTAAAATAAGCGGGAATTTGGCGTTGTACTGTTCTCGAAGAGTCAATACCTGGGCGGCAATGATATCCAAAAAGGTGTCATTCCCCATAATCGGAATCGCAGATTTGGCCCCTGTGCATCCCATCGTGGTCCCTAAGCCCCCATTAAGCTTCAAAATCCCGACCAGCCCGGCTTGCGCGATGCCGAGCTCCCGATGAGCGGGTGTCAGTTGGTGAATCGTGTGTTGATCTTCCGGGAAAAGCGGGCTGACTTTTTCCCAAGGGATGTGGCCATCATCCCCCGATAAATACCGGCGATACATGGCATCAAAAGTAGCGAGAACAGCAGGGTTTTGAGACTTGGTCTGCAGCTTCGTGAGGCAGGCCGCTAGGCTCGAATCAGTGGGGGAAATAGTCATCCGACCAGTCTAACATATTTTCGCACACTGTGGTACAATTCCCGGCAGCCATTTTACCATTATTATAAAAATCCAAGGAGACGCCAACTCATGCCGACGCAAACCCAAAATCAACTCGCTGAACTTCAGCAGCTCGGACTCCAATCTTCACAGACTGTTTTCCGTAACTTGTCTTATGACGCGCTCTTCCAACACGAAACTTCAGACCAACTTCAAGGTGCCGAGCGTGCCCATTTAACGGCATTGGGTGCTGTGACCATTGATACCGGGAAATTTACCGGCCGTTCTCCCAAAGACAAATACATCGTTAAAAGCCCCGCCTCTGAAAAAAACGTGTGGTGGTCTAATGAAGGGTCCGATAACAAGCCGATTACCCAAGAGACCTGGAATCACTTAAAAGATCTCGCGATTCAGCAGCTGAACGGCAAAACCTTGTACATTATGGATGGATTTTGTGGCGCTAATCCTGAGACCCGTCTTTCCGTACGCTTGGTGACGGAAATCGCATGGCAAGCCCACTTTTTCAAAAATATGTTTATTCGCCCCACCGAAGCGGAACTCCATGATTTCAAGCCGGACTGGACCATTTTGAACGCCTGCAAAACCACCTGCAAAGACTTTGAAAAGCAGGGTCTTCGGTCTGATACGTTTATTGCCTTTAACATTGAAGAGAGCATGACCGTCATCGCGGGGACTTGGTATGCCGGTGAAATGAAAAAAGGCATCTTCTCCATCATGAACTACTTTTTGCCGCTCAAAGGTATTGGGGCATTTCACTGCTCAGCCAACATGGGCCAAGACGGCCAAACCGCTTTGTTCTTTGGATTATCTGGCACTGGGAAAACCACCCTTTCTGCGGACCCCAAGCGCAAGCTCATCGGGGACGACGAGCATGGCTGGGACCAAGCGGGGGCCTTCAACTTTGAAGGGGGCTGCTACGCCAAAACGATTCACCTCTCTGCAGAAAAAGAGCCCGACATCTACAAAGCGATTCGTCGCGATGCGTTGTTGGAAAACGTCGTCGTGGATGAAAAGGGAAACGTGGATTTTGAATCCAACCAGAAAACCGAAAACACTCGGGTATCTTATCCGATCTACCACATCGACAATATCGTCAAACCAGTGTCCAAAGGCAACCACCCCAACAAGATCATCTTCTTGACCTGTGATGCCTATGGCGTATTGCCACCGGTGTCCAAGCTCACCCGTGACCAAGCCATGTACCAGTACCTCAGTGGGTACACCGCCAAAGTTGCAGGTACAGAATTGGGCGTTACCGAGCCAACGGCCACTTTTTCAACTTGTTTTGGGGCCCCTTTCTTGGTGCTTCACCCGATGAAATATGCGGAGATTCTGGGCCAAAAAATGGATGAACATGGGGCAGAAGCCTATCTGATTAACACCGGCTGGAGTGGCGGTGGCTATGGGGTCGGGAAACGGATGAAGTTAGCCTACACCCGTGCCATGATCGATGCCATTTTGGACGGATCCATTGGCAGCAACGGGTTCGAAAACTTCCAGATTTTTGGCTTCCAAATCCCGAAAGCCGTGGCGCATGTCCCCGCTGAGATTTTGAACCCCAAAAACACCTGGGAAGACAAAGCGCGATACGATCAAGCCCTCCAAAAATTGGGTGAAAAATTCACCAACAATTTCAAAAAGTTTGATTCTGAAGCGGGTATTGTGCAAGTCCGTCAGGTAGGGCCTAAGCTTTAGTCAATAGAGACGGGAATTATCTTATGTCATTCCCGCGAAAGCGGGGATCCAGGACGTGAAATTAGACTAGACCTGGATTCCCGCCTGCGCAGGAATGACAAATGTGTGGTCGGGGATGACAAAAATGAGGCTGGATTCCCACCTGCGTGGGAATGACAAACGTGAGTGTGGGGATGACAGAGATCATGTGCGAGTATGACAGCAATATAAAACAGCACAATGTTTGAAAACCCCAAAACCTGGGCATAACCCTCATTAACCAAAGAATGAGTCAGGGGGGAATGCTTCAAATGTACAACTCACAGTTGATTAAAGACGTACTGTGTCAGGAAGACTGTCCCACAGCCGTTAAGCGTCAGGGGTTTTTGTTCCAGGCCAGCTTTTATAACTTTTGTGTGGAGTTTTATTTCTCGCTACACTAGGGTCCTACAGCCGCATGATTAAGCCTTGCGACATGCAATAGGCCTTAATCTCTTCAATACTTAATTCCCGAAAATGGAGCAAGGACGCTAGCAGTGCGGCCTCGCAAACGTTGAGGGCTTCGGCAATATGTCCGAGCGTCCCCGCACCACCAGAGGCAATAACCGGACACTCCGACACCTGGCTCACACCCCGTGTTAAGGGCAGGTCGTACCCCGATTTTGTACCATCTTTATCCATCGAATTCAGTAAAATTTCTCCGGCCCCATGGTCTGAGACCCATTTCGCCCATTTCAGGGTATCGATCCCGGTGCGCAACCGTCCGCCATTGATCACCACTTCCCAGTGCGAGTTCGAATCTAGAGCCAAATCCGAGGTGATCCCTTGGGCTTGAATCGCGGCTAAAATCTCAGTGGGATGGGTCTGCGACGCATGATCCACAGCCTTCGCATCAATGGCGACGATAATACATTGGGCGCCAAAATACGCGGAACATTCTTGAAGGAGGCTGGGGTTGCGAATTGCGGCGGAATTCAACGATATTTTATCGGCCCCTGCATTTAAAATATCACGGATATCCGACCGAGATTTAATCCCACCCCCAACCGTAAAAGGAACGTGAACACAGTGCGCGGTCCTCTCAATCAGATCGAGTAAAATGTTACGGGCATCTGAGGTGGCGGTGATATCCAAAAAAACGAGCTCATCGGCCCCTGCTTGGTCATACAGATGGGCCAATTCCACCGGGTCTCCGGCATCTCTGAGCTCCACAAAATTGGTTCCTTTTACCACACGGCCCCCAGTCACATCCAAACACGGGATAATACGTTTAGCTAGCATGAAACAATCCTTTCGGGTGGCCCAGACAATAATCGCGATAGGGCATGGATTTTTTGCCAGGGGGTTGGACCGTAATGGGGTGTAGGCCTTCAGCCTCTGAATAGCTGGCCTCTAAGATTTTGACCGGGCCCTGTTCCGTTTGAATAAACGCCCCCGGCGCGGGTGAGAACGCCCGGATTTTCCGAAAATGGGTGAGGGGCGATTCCGTAGGTAAGAGTTCCGCATCGGCTTTTTTGATTTTGTGGCAATAGCTGACCCCGTCTAGGGGTTGCGGTTGCGAGGACAAAGTTTTGGGCAGCCATTGCGACTGAATAAACGCACAAATGGCCCTTGCGGATAACTCGGAAAGGCGGGTGAATAGAGCGGCAAAATGGTCGTCTTCGCCAATCTCAATGCGGTTGAGTTGGAGGATATCTCCTTCATCCATTTTGTCATTCATACGAATGAGCGTGACCCCCGTCTGGGTATCGCCGGCCAGAAGCGCGGCCTGTACCGGGGACGCCCCGCGATACTGAGGCAAGATCGAGCCATGGGCGTTCACACAATAAAATTGAGACACCGTTTGCGGCGGCAAAATCATGCCATAGGCAATCACAATCACCAAATCGGGCTTCAACGAAGCAAGCGTCTCATGTAAATCGGTTTTGGTCGTCGGGGTAAAAACAGGAATCTGATGCGCTAGTGCCCAGATTTTAATGGGTGTGGCCTCGAGGTGCTGGCCCCGCCCTTTGGGCTGATCTGGGCGAGAAAATACTCCGACCACGCACCCTGGGAATTGGGTATGTAGCGCCTCAAGGGCCGGAAGTGCATAGTCCGGAGAACCCATAAATACGACACGAAATGTTGCGCTCATGACCGCGTATCTTAACACGCAGCCCCTATTCGTGTTACCCTGCCATAAGTTATGAAGTCATTGCCACGCGTTTTAATCATGGGACGTCCCAATGTGGGGAAGTCCACACTCATCAACCGGATCTTCGGTAAAAATCAAGCAATTACCTTGGATATCCCGGGCGTGACCCGTGATTTATCCGAAATGAATACCGATTGGAATGGAAAGCATTTCACCTTGGTGGACAGTGGAGGGGTGCTTTTTGAGGGCACCCAAGCCGAAAGTATCCAAGAAAAAATCGAGTCCTTAGTTGTGGGCGAAATGGAACGTGCGGACCAGATTCTGTTTTTGACGGAGTTCAATACCGGGGTCCATCCCTTGGACGCCGTCGTCGGCAAATGGCTGAGACCTTACAGCGAAAAAGTGACCTTGGCCGTAAATAAGGTCGATGACTTTGAAAATGTGAGCTTCATTCAAGACTTTTATCAGCTTGGGTTCGGGAAGCCGTTTCCAGTGTCTGCCGGACATGGGATGGGCATCGGCGACATTCTCGATGTACTCACCCATAAATTCCAAAAGGGGAATGCCCCAGACGAAACCACTTACAGCATTGCCTTTGTCGGGCGTCCGAATGTGGGGAAATCCTCTTTGTTGAATGCCATTTTGAACGAAAATCGCGTGATGGTGGACGATGTTGCCGGGACAACCCGGGATGCCATCGAAGCCTACTACCACCACCAAGGGTACCGGTATATGTTCACCGACACTGCTGGGATTCGTCGCAAGGCCAAGATCGACGACGGGATTGAATACTATTCAGTGGTGCGATCGGATCGCGCGATTGCCAGGGCGGATGTCGTGGTGGTCCTGTTGAATCCCGATTTACTGATGTGTGACCAAGATAAGAAAATTATTAACCGTGTACTTGAAGCCAAACGGAATATGATCATTTTTGTGAACAAGTGGGACCTCACCGAGCGTACCGCGGACATGCAATCGGAATTGCAACGCATTGCCACCCATGAGATGCCCGTCCTGGAGAATTTCCCCTTTATTTTTGGATCAGCGACCGAAAAGGTGCATTTGGGCCGCCTCTTGGATAAAATCCCGCAGGTGGTCCAGAATTCCAAGATTCGGATTCCGACGGCTGCCCTCAATGCCTTTATTGATCAAGTGATCAAGCGCAATCCGCCCCCGGCCAAATACGGTGAACGGATCAAGATTTTTTATGCGACGCAGGTCAGCGTTGGCCCGCCAACCTTTATCTTTTTTGTGAATAAGACCAAGGTGATTGAAAAAGATTATCAACGGTTCGTCGAAAATCGACTTCGAGTGCAATTTCCTGAGTTTGAAGGCGTGCCGATCCAGGTGTACTTCAAAGAACGACGGAAGATCAAGCTAGAGCCAAAGCAAAAAAATACAAAACCCTAGTTTAAATTGTTGACGAGGGTCAAAACGGGGCTGAGTGTAATATAGAGCGACGCTCCCACCATACCGGCAATCAGCACCAGAACACAGGGCTGGAGAACCGCGATGTGCTTGGCACGTTTGTCCCGATGGGCGGCCCGCATCCGTCCAGAGATTTTAAACAGCCACGCCGTGAGCTGCCCCGTTTTGTCACTATGATGCAAGAGGGCCAGGTCCAAGTCTTGCAAGGCAAAGCCCTCTGTAAACGAGGTGCCAAATTCCCCCGTTTCCAGGCAAAGGGTCCGAAACGTTTGGTAGCGTTCAAATAACAGATGTTGCGGTGGGAATTGAATCAAATCCAAGCTTTGCTTAAGCGAAAACCCTCCCTTTAAAAACACACCCAACAGCCACAACACATCTGCACTTTGAAAGGGGAAAAAGAACGCCATCGCCTGCTGCCGTAGTCGTGGCCACATCCAACCCCCCAGCCCAGCAGATCCGATGACGAGAAAGAGCCCATAACGTGAAAACCAGGCCTGGAGCCCGAGCATGATGCGTAAAAACAACGGCAAGGGCAGATTCATGCTCTGGAAAAATTGCCCGTAGAGTGGCATCATCCAGCCGAACATTAACACCCCCACAATCGCCATGCTGCCCAACAAAAACATCGGGTAGG
>JAHFCZ010000125.1 GCA_023249285.1 bacterium
GCCAGACACCTGGATAGAGCCCGCATCCGCAGGTTGTAGCCCCATCATTAAGCGTAATAAGGTGCTTTTCCCACAGCCTGAGGGGCCGATAATCGCAATTTTGGCACCAGGGGCGACGTGCAGATCCAGGCCATTCACCACAGTTGTGTCTCCGAATTTTTTATAAAGCCCTTTGAGGACCACTTCTCCCATGCTTGCCATCGCTAGAACAACATAATCGAGAGGAAGTAATTGACGACAAACACTGCAATGAGCGATACGACTACTGCATGGGTGGTCATCTCCCCAACGCCCTTGGCCCCACCCTTGGCTTTGAGGCCCATGTAGGTACTAATAAGCCCGACTAAAAATCCGAAAAAGGCGGCCTTGATCACCCCGCCGGTGACGTCCCACGTTTTGAGCATGCTGTCAGCGGAATCGAAAAAGGTATAGGGGTTAATTTTCCCGGAAAATGCCACAACCATATAGCCACTGAGAAAGCCAATAATATCCGCCATGCCCACCAAAATCGGGACCATCACGGTGGCGGCAAGGACACGGGGGACCACCAAGTACTCGACTGGATCTTGGGACATGGCCTCAAGAGCCTCTACTTGCTCGGTTACTTTCATGGTGCCTAATTCAGCCGAAATTGCAGCCCCTACCCGACCGGCAATCACGACCCCCGTCAAGAGTGGGCCCAATTCCCGCCACATCGCGAGACCCACCACCCCGCCAATGAGCTGGCCCGCCCCAAAGCGTAAAAATTCTTTCATGATTTGGACCGTAAAGGTCATCCCGACAAACATCGCGGTCACAGCGGAGACGCCAAAAGAGCCTACCCCGATCCGCCACATCTGTTCCATACTCAACTTGAACAAATGGGGGGCAGTGAAAAGACCCAAGATGACCCGCCCTGTCAGAATGACAAGGTTCCCCAGATCTTCGATAAATGCAGTCATTTTTCTGCCAATAAGTATCAACATTTCGGCTATTGTATCATTTTTTGGAGGATCGGGTACCGTCGCCCTTTACCGAAGGATTTGAGGGAGAGTTTGGGCACCAAAGGTGCTTGCGCGCGTTTGTATTCATTTTGATGGAGACGCGTGGCAATCCATCGCACTGTTTGTTCGGGAAATCCTTGGGCAATCAGACTGGAAGGCGATTGATTTTGCTCAATCAGCCGGATCAGAATCTGGTCGAGGAGCCCGTATTCTGGCAGCGTGTCTTCGTCTTTTTGGTTGGGACGAAGCTCGGCGGAGGGGGCTTTGGTCAGAATCGCGGTCGGGATCCGCGGATGTTGCGCGTTGATCCATTCACAGAGGGCATAGACCTCCGTTTTATATAAATCGCCAATCACACCCAGGGCCCCATTCATGTCCCCGTAGAGCGTACAGTACCCCATGGCGAGCTCGCTTTTATTCCCCGTATTGAGGAGCAAGGCCTGGTGCTCGTTACTGTAGGCCATGAGGATTAGGCCGCGAAGACGGGACTGGAGGTTTTCAGTGGTGAGCGACGCTAAGCTTTGGGGGGCAAATACTGAAAATTGCGCCTTGGCCTGGGCATAAAGATCAGAAATAGGGAGGGTGAAATGCTGAATTTTAAGGGTTTGAAGGAGGGCCAGCGCGTCTTTGAGGCTGTTTTGAGAAGAATAGGGGGATGGCATCATGATGGCCGTGACGGCCTCTGGCCCCAAGGCCTCGACAGCCAACACTGCAATCAGCGCTGAATCCACCCCACCAGATAACCCCAACACGACTTTTTTGAATCCTGATTTTGCGACATAGTCCCGAATGGCCAGGGTGAGTGCATTGAATCGTGCCTCGGAAGGCGATTGGAATGTAATGGATTGTGCGGAGGTATTTTGAAGGTCAATGGTTTGAATGACTTCTTGCCAGGCGGGCGCCTGGTACCAGATTTCATCGTTGGGACTGATGATTAAGCTTCCGCCATCGAAGATAATGTCATCTTGGAGCCCCACTTGATTGACCATGACCACCGGGCACCCCGCGCGCTTGGCAATGGCCGAGACCACATCATGGCGGACCTCAGGTTTGGTGGTCTCAAACGGGGACGCTGACAGATGAAGGACCAGGGAAAGCTGTTGGCTTTCCAGGTCGCAGAGCGGGTCTTGGGTATAGTGGCTGTTGTGAATTTGGGTGAACCAGGCATCTTCACAAATCAAAATCCCGATGCGCTCGCCACGCCATTCCAACACTTGGGTTTGGTCACCCGGGGTGAAATATCGAGATTCGTTGAAGACGTCGTAATCCGGGAGTAAGCGTTTGGTCTGGATGTGAATTTCCTGACCCTTTTCCCAGAGCACAGCGGCATTGTAGGGCTTTGCGTTTTGTCGAATCGGGAGACCCACGCAAATGGCGATGCTCGGATAGTCTTTTGAGAGCCCTGCTATTCGGGTTCTCGCGTGATCCACTTGCGCCCAAAATCCCGGCGCTAACCACGCGTCTTGGGCCGGATAGCCGCCAATAAACAGTTCAGAGGTTAGAAGCAGATCGGCACCGTCTTGTTGTGCCTTTTGGAGGCCTCGGCCCAAGGTCTGAAGTGCCCCATCAAAATCCCCGATCACCGGGTTGGATTGAAGAATTGTTATTTTCATTCTCATGGTTTTATATTAGAATACTGGAATATTCGCAAGTTTGGCGCGATATCGTTTTGTTTTTGTGCTGCGCCCTTGTTCTATTCCGTAACCCGAAGTTCACTCTTTATTTAATTACCTATAGCATGATCGAAGTTAATCAGGTTTCCAAGCGTTTTGGGCAGCTTCAAGCTGTGGACAACGTCACCTTTTCGGTGGCGCAGGGTGATTTTTTGGCCTTACTCGGCCCCAATGGGGCGGGCAAAACCACGCTCGTGGAAATGATCGAAGGCCTTTCAACCCCAAACTCCGGCACCATTGTCTTACAAGGCACCAAAACCTGGGCCCAGCATTCTAACGAACTCCGGCACATGATGGGCGTGTCTTTGCAAGAAACCCAGCTGGTGGATCGACTGACGGTTCGTGAAACACTGCGTTTGTTCGGGAGTTTTTATGGGATCGGCAATCGTCAATGCGATGACGTGTTGGCCTTGCTCAATTTGGAAGAAAAAGCCTCGCATTTTGTGAACCAACTCTCGGGTGGACAACGCCAGAAATGCACGCTAGGACTCGCCCTGATCCATCGCCCTCAGATTTTGATTTTAGATGAGCCCACTACGGGCCTAGACCCCCAGTCCCGACGCGAGATTTGGGAGATTTTGCAGCACTTGAAGGCCGAAAAAGTCACGATGATTTTGACCACCCACTACATGGAAGAAGCCCAGACCCTGTGTAATCGCATTGTGATGATGAACCAAGGCCGGATCATTGCCTCGGGGACGTTTCAGGAGCTACTGTTGAAGTATGCCCCCGATGAAATTGTACAATTTAGCCTGGAATCCCCGCAAAGCACCCCGGTGTTGGATCAAATTCCGGGGTTGCACACCTTCGACTGGGATGCCGAAACCGGATCTGGCACGTTGAAACTGGCCCATATCCACGAAGGATTGAGCCCCTTTTTAGCGCAATTGTCCGCCCAGAATTTGACGCTCAAACAACTGGAATGCCGCCAGCAAACCTTGGATGATTTATTCTTGGCCCTTGCTGGGAGGGGTCTGAATGATTAATGCACTTGGGCATTTAATGGGCATGCAATTTCGGAAATTTTACCGGGAACCTTCGGTGTTATTTTGGGCGGTCGTCTTCCCCATTATTATGTCGTGGCTCCTCGGCATTGCCTTTGATAAAAAGACCCTGCCGCCCCTGAATGTTGGGGTGTTGCAAACCGAGGTTTCCCCGCATTTGCAGCCCCCTTTGGGGATTCGATTTGATTTCATCCCCGTTCACGACATGGGACAAGCCCTGTTGGAGATGAAGCGCGGGCTCATTTCTTTGTTTTATCGCACGGATGCCCAAGGCAACCGCGTGTATTATCTGGACGCCCATCGCGCTGAAAGTGTGCAGGCGTATTTGGCCCTGGAAACCACGTATTCACAGGCCAAGGGTAGCAGTAGCCGGGTTGTGGCGCTCTCCCAGGTCGGGAACCGCTATATTGATTTTCTGATCCCGGGATTAATGGCCTTTGGGATTATGGGCTCGTCGTTGTGGGGGATGGGATG
>JAHFCZ010000126.1 GCA_023249285.1 bacterium
TAGAAATAAAAGGTCAGATCTAATATGTGGGGCCCTTTTAAACCGTTGAAATTTAGATGCTCAGATGTGTAATTTGTCGCGTAAGGAATTGCCTGGGGTCGGCAATGACTGAAGCGAAAATTATGCAGGTGAGTATCTTTGGTGCCGAGGGCCGGATCTTATTCAGATGGGGCTAGCGTCGCCCCCTCCATCGAAATAAATTCGCTGGAGCCTCCCCCTCAGTTTCGATTCCTTAACATGGACTGAGCAAAGTGATCGTTGGTGCCGAGGGCCGGAATCGAACCGGCACGGAGTCGCCCCCATCGGTTTTTGAGACCGACGCGTCTACCAATTCCGCCACCACGGCACGTGTAAAACAGGACATAAAGTCCGACGATTGGTAGGGGGCATTATACGTGATACACTGCCCTTATGCAATCGATCGACATGCTTGGGGCCCTTCATGCGCTTGCCAATCAGGCGGATGAAATTGCCCTTAAATTTTTTAATCAGGCCTCTTTGTATGTGTCCCAGAAATCCGATATGTCGCCCGTAAGTGAGGCCGATTTGGGCATTGAGATGATGATTAAACGTGAGGCCTCAGCGTTGTTTCCTGGGGTGGAGGTCTGGGGGGAAGAATTCGGGCTTCAAAATCCGGAGGCTCCTTTGAAATTGATTGTGGATCCGATTGATGGCACCCGGAATTTTGTGCGTGGGATCCCCCTTTTTGCGACTTTGTTGGCTATTCAATCCGGGGATGAGATTGTGGCGGGGATGGTGAGTGCCCCTGCCTTACATGAGCGATGGTGTGCCGCCAAAGGGTATGGGGCCTGGCAGAATGGGCGGGAGATGCGGGTGAGTGATGGTGCGGTCTTGGCCCAGGCTCAGGTATTTCATGGCAGCTTATATGGGAATGAATGCGAGACCTTGCCGCTTTCCGAGATGTTGCAGATTTTGTCTCATACCCAGCGTCAGCGGGGCTTGGGGGATTTTTACAGCCATGTGTTGGTGGCCCAAGGGGCTGGCGAATTTGCCTTGGATTTCGGATTGAAGCCTTGGGATATTGCGCCCTTGAAAATTATTGTCGAAGAAGCGGGGGGGAAATTGACCAATTTGGATGGACAATTTAGCCTCGAAAATCCGAATGTTTTGACGAGCAATTTCCACTTACATGAGGTGGTCTTGGGCTATTTTCAAAAAAACAGTGAAAAAATTGGTTGATTTTTTGAGTTAAGTGCGTTTTACTAGCCGTGCTGGAAGACTTGGCTAATTTAAAGGAAGAAAAATCAACATGAATTTTGTACCTAAACAACTGTTTTTAACCAAAGGCAAAGGTGTTCACAAGGAAAAATTAGTCTCTTTTGAAATGGCGTTGCGGGATGCCGGTATTGCCGAATTCAACCTCGTACGCGTCTCCAGTATTTTTCCTCCCAATTGTAAAATTATTACCAAAAAAACGGGCTTGGCGAAGTTGCACTGTGGCCAAGTGGTCTTTTGTGTCATGTCGGAACAGGCGGTTCGTGAAAAAAATCGGTTGGTTGCGGCCTCAGTCGGGATCTCGTTGCCAAAGGACCCTGCAACCCACGGGTATTTGTCAGAGCATCACTCTTACGGGGAAACCGAGCAAGAAGCTGGGGATTACGCGGAAGATCTAGCCGCTGAAATGTTAGCCACAACGCACGGGATTTCGGTGGATTCTAATTTGCATTGGGATGCGCGTAAAGAGATTTGGAAAATGCAGGATAAGATTGTTAAAACAATGAATATTACGCAGTCTGCCGTTGGAAAACGGGATCTTTGGACGACGGTTATTGCCAGTGCTGTCTTAATCCTTTAGGCTCTGTTGGAAAATACCCGATTCATCCATTTTTCACTCAGCTCATTTGGAAGAACCAAACCGCGTCGCCCCAGAAATACCCCACCCCCAGCCCCTCCCCATTCCCTCTGGGAATAGAGAGGGGAGCTTGAATTATTTGAGCCCCTTGAGTACCAATTTAATCCCCGATTGTACGTCGGTAATGACCTCAAGGCCATCGGTTTGGGAGAGGGCGCGTTTGATCTCGTCATTGGAATAGCCCAGGGATCTCAGGGCCATCATAAGATCGTCGATCACCGGATTGGATCTGATGGGGCCGCGTTGGGTGTTGGGTAGAGTGAGCGCTGTGGCGGGGAGCTTGTCTTTGAGCTCGATAACCAGGCGTTCCGCCAGTTTTTTGCCGACGCCGGGCAAGGAGGTGAGGGTGGCGTGATCCTCGGTGGCAATGGCATGGATGAGGGATTCGGCGGGCAGGGCGCTGAGGGCTTTCATGGCAATTTTGGGGCCCATCCCCGAGACGGTAGTGAGGAGCATGAAGAGCTGACGGTCTGCGAGGCTAGGGAATCCAAACAGGGTTTGTTGGTCTTCTCGGATATGGTGGTAGGTGTACACTTTGAGGATTTCGCCGAGGCCGGCGCTTTCGCGTAGCCCAACGGGGACGAAGACCTGATACCCCACGCCCTGGAGGTCGAGGATGAGGGTGTCTTCAAAAATTTCGGTGACGGGGCCTTCTAGGGAGTAAATCAATTTGTTATCCTCTCGATCTGTACAGGGAAGCAATTGGGATCAAGTTCACGCCAGCTTGTTCTTGGTAGGTGGTTCCCATATAAAACAGAATCAGTTTACAGGGTTTGTCGTGATGTGCGGCGAATTCTTTGAGATTGCGGATGTCTTTGGGGGTAGGTGTTGAGGTGGCTTTGATTTCAATGGCGTGGAGGCGGTTGTTTTCGGTGTAGAGGACGTCGATTTCTCGGCCTGAGATGGATTTGTAATAGTAAAGGGAATCGGCCTGGATGAAGCCTAGTTTCCGTCGCTTTTCGAGTTCTGAGATGACAAAATTTTCGACCAGTTGCCCTTGAGAGAGGGATTGGTTGAAGCTGGTGAGAATTCCGTTGTCTGCAAAGTAGGTTTTGCTGGCTTTGATGAATCGTTTTGCGGGGCCGTATTGGTAGCCGTATAATTTGAAGGTTAACCCGGATTGGACAAGTGCGTTTAAATATTTTTTGGCGGTTGGTGCGCTTAGGCCGCATTCTCTAGCGACGTTTTGGACCTCGATGTGGGACCCTAATGAGCGAATTAAATAGTGGTACAGGGCGAGAATTCCTTCGGCATTTTCAAGATTGGCCAGCTGCATCAAATCGCGGGTGAAGTAGGTGTTTTTATAGTTTTGAAGTGCCTGGAACTTGGTTTTCTCGTCGGGTTGGATCAGGACTTCTGGGAACCCTCCAAATTTTAGAGCGTCGGGCAAGGTTCTTTGCGCTTGTTTGAGTGCTGGGAAAGAATGGGGATCGGTGAGGCTTTCTTTGAGTGGGGGGCCTTCATCTTCTCCCCAGCAAGCGGTGGGAAAATGGATAATTTGGATCCGACCTGCAAGGGATTCGGCGGAGACGTCTAGAAGCCCGATATTGCTTGATCCTGTCATATAAAACGTGGCAGTTTCCTCATCGATGGCATATTTGACGGCGATAGTCAGGTTGGGGAGTCTTTGAATTTCATCGATGATGGCTTGGGGGCCTAGCTGAGTGATAAATGCTTTTGGGTCTTGTTTGGCCCATTCGTAGGCATCCCAGTCATCGAGGGTGGTATAGGTTGCGTTGGGAAAATTGGATTTGAGATAGGTGGTTTTTCCTGATCGCCGCGGACCAATGAGTAGGATGCTTTTGGACGTGTCTATTTGAATCCATCGTGAAAACATATTTCTATTTTAATATGGATAAATTAAAAGTCAAGTTATAATTTGTCCATGATAAATTGAAAGTCGAGTTATTGTTTAGCCATATTACAATGCTCTCAATTTATACGACTGGGCGTGGCAAATGGCGATGGCTGCGGCGTCGGCGGCGTCGTCCGGCTTGGGAATGGCGCTGAGATTGAGGAGGCGTTTGACCATTTCCTGGACTTGTTTTTTGTCGGCGCGACCATAGCCACAGACAGCGATTTTGACTTGGACCGGGGTGTAGCTGGTGACGGGGATGTTATGTTGGGCAGCAGAGAGTAAAATGACACCGCGGGCTTGGCCGACAATCATTGCGGTTTTGGCATTGGTATTGAAAAACAACTCTTCCACGGCCATGGCCTGGGGTTCGTGTTTGCGAATCAGG
>JAHFCZ010000035.1:0-8940 GCA_023249285.1 bacterium
CTCAGTTGATGAACATGTACGGCGAAGATGCGACGTATACTTCCGGCCTTCGGGTGTATACCCCCCTGAACTATAAATGGCAGATGCGAGCCATGCAGATCATTACGGATTATGTGGAAAAGGGTCGGTCCGGCGGGGTTGTGGAAGATCAATTTGTGAATCATTTGGGCTTTTCTCAAGGGGCCCTTTTGGCCATCGAGCCGCAAACCGGCTATATCAAGGCCCTGCAAGGTGGGGTAGATTTCCAAGCGAATGAGTACAACCGTTGTATCCAAGCCCGACGTCAGCCCGGGTCCGCCTTTAAGCCCATTGTGTATTTGGCCGCCCTGGAAAAAGGGTTCACCCCGTCCTCGATCGTGGATGACTCCCCCATTTCGTTTAATACCGGTCAGGGCGTGTATGCTCCGCAAAACTACACCAAGACTTTCTCGGGGGCGATTCCGTTGCGACGTGCACTGGAAAAATCCATTAACATTGTGGCCATTAAATTGACCAATATGATCGGCCCGCAAAATGTGGTCCGGGTCGCCCGACAGTTGGGGGTCAAATCCCCGCTTCCCGCCTATCTCTCTCTCCCGTTGGGGATCAATGAAATGACAATGATCGAGTTGGCGGGCGTGTATTGCGTGTTTGCCAACGGGGGGAAACGCGTAGAGCCGACTGGGATTTTGAAAATCGAAGACCGAGACGGCAACGTGATTTACAGCCACGATATCAAAGAGAAAAAAGTGTTTGATCCGGACCTGATTTATACCCTGGTGGATATGATGAAGGGGGTGGTCACCAGTGGGACTGGTACTGCGGCCCGCTTGCCCCGTCCTGTGGCGGCGAAAACCGGCACAACCTCGGATTATCGGGATGCCTGGTTTGCCGGGTTTGTGCCCCAATTGGTGTGCATCACCTGGGTGGGCAACGATGATAATAGCCCCATGAATCGGGTCACTGGGGGGAGCGTCCCCGCCCAAATGTGGCGCGACTTTATGTCCGTTGCCTTGGATCGGATTCCGCCTGAGGATTTCCCAGGCCCAGGTGGCGCCAAAAAGCCCCGCGAAGACGCTGAACCGTCGCCCGTCATCAACAACCATGCCTGGGATAATGATACGGCTAGCGAGTTGCCCCAAGCCCCTGTAGCACCGACACATCGGACGGCGACGCCATCGGCTACCGCTACCGAGTAATTTCACCTCACAAAGGAACCAAAGATGAGTCCCAACCCCGCTGAACACGTTGTGATTATTGGATCGGGCCCTGCTGGGCATACCGCTGCGATTTATGCGGCACGTGCCAAGCTAGATCCATTGATGTTTGAAGGCGAATTCGCCGCTGGCGTTGCAGCAGGTGGCCAGCTCACTACCACGACGGATGTGGAAAATTTCCCAGGCTTCCCTACCGGGATTCAAGGCCCGGACTTGATGATGCGGATGCGTGAGCAATCCGAGCATAATGGGTCACGTATTGAAACCAAGACTGTGGATCGGGTGGATTTTTCCAGCCGGCCGTTTAAGATTTTTGTAGGGGATCGCGAGATCCAAGCCAAGACCGTTATTATTGCCACTGGGGCCACCGCCAAGCGCATGAATGTGCCTGGGGAAGATCGGCTCTGGCAGGCAGGGATTTCAGCCTGCGCGGTCTGTGATGGTGGCTTGCCCATGTTTCGCAATAAACCGGTGGTCGTGGTGGGGGGTGGAGACTCTGCCATTGAGGAGTCTGTGTACCTGACCAAGTTTGCCTCTATCGTCATTATGTTGGTCCGCAAAGACGCCTTTCGTGCCTCGAAAGCCATGCAAGAACGTGCGTTGGCCAATCCCAAAATCAAGATCCTCTGGCATACCGAATTGATCGAGGCCCAAGGGACGGATTTGTTGTCCCACGTCAAAATTAAAAACAATCAAACTGGGGCGGAAGAATTGATCGAAGCCTCCGGCCTCTTTTATGCCATTGGACATACGCCTAATACCGCGTTTTTAGACGGCCAAATCGAGCTAGATGCCACGGGGTATATCAAGACCCAGCCGGGCACCACGAAGACCTCTGTGGCCGGTATTTTTGCCTGTGGCGACGTGCAGGACAAGGTCTACCGTCAGGCTATCACCTCTGCGGGGACTGGGTGTATGGCAGCCCTGGATGCCGAGCATTTTATTCAAGGCCATTAATACCGCCTATTACAAGGAGCCCTAAATTGGACTTCTTGGTAAAACCCAGCTATGATTCGGCATCCCTTTGGCGTCACTAGAAAGTGTATTTTATGCTTAAATCCCTCCTCAAAAAAATCATGAAGCCCATTGCCATCCAATTCAAACCCCAGTTGGAGATGGTGGCCCAAGCTGAATGTGCCCTCTCTCGAAAATGGGTGGCCAATTCCCACAAGCGACTCAAATGGATTCAATGGGCATTACCCCCTCAACCTGAACATTTTGATCACCAGATCGACCTTTTTCATCAATTTATGGATCACCGTAGCTCTTATTGGACGGAAAGAGGCGTCTTTGGAAGCCTAGCCCTCAAAGGCGGTAAGGTCTTAGAGCTGGCCTGTGGCGATGGGTTTAATGCTCGCAATTTTTATTCCCTGCGCTCCATGGCAGTTGTCGCCTGCGATTTTGATCCTTCAGCTCTCAAAATTGCCAAAGCAAAAAACTCAGCTCCAAATGTGACCTATTTGCTCGCAGACATCCGCACTGACATGCCCCAAGGGACCTTCGAAAATATTGTATGGGATGCGGCAATCGAACATTTTACCCCTGCAGAAATCGAGACATTACTGGGGGAAATGAAAATGCGACTTACCCCTGACGGCATCTTGAGTGGGTATACCCTGGTGGACAATCAGACCGGTGAAAAACAGCTTACCCATCACGAATATGAGTTCCGGGATAAAGAAGACTTGCGTCGCTTTTTTCTCCCCCACTTCAAGAACGTGACGGTCTTTGAAACCGTATTTCCTGACCGGCACAATCTTTATTTTTGGGCCTCAGATGGGCCCGTTCCTTTCGCTAAAGACTGGCAATTTGCACTTAGTTAGTGGGTTGCTTGTGCATTATTTCAAACTCAAAATCTCGAGCCGGCTCCACTTTCCAAAATTAAGATCCGTGGAAAAGGAAATGTAGTGCTTCGCACCATTTTCGACGTAGTTGCCACTTTCAAACGCATAGTTCAATTGGAGACCTTCAAACTCGAGGGTCATCCCCATCACCATGCCAGCGCTCACGGCATCAAGGACCGCATACTCTTTGTATCCTACTGAGCCGCGCAGGCAGGACACGCCTGGGATTTCGGTGGAATAGCCGAAGGACATCATTCCTTTTTTCCCGACTTGGTACTTGTATTGGCCATATACCTCCCCCTCATTCAGGGAGAACTTCCCGGATCCGATGAGCTGGAGCGGCAAAGTTTCGCTTTGGTCGTTTGTGTAATTGATTTTTCCCCCGATCGGGTTTCGAACCACCAAGGACACATCCATAGCCCCCAATTTGGTGTAGGCTCCAATTTCAGTTCCGATGCCTTTCGCAGAAGTACTGCCGATACTTTTTTGGTAGGAACTCAAGACTGCCCCCACGGAAAGCCCGGGCTGCCAGGAAAAGGCATAGGCCGCTTTGAGCGTTTGGTCGAGGTAATTGAAGGAGCCGTCTGTATAAAAGACGTTGTCATTATTGCCAGTTTGGTAAATGTTGTTCACCGACCCTTGCAAATATCCCAGCCCAAAGGTTCCACTTGAGCTCTTCATACCCACTGAAAAACACGCAATATTGAGCTCGTTAATAATCGAAGTAGAGAAGAAGGCCACATTGGTTGATTTTAGCCGATCTAGGGTTGCGGGATTTTCAAAAATGGCATTCGCAGATTCATCAAATCCGAGCACATTTCCAATTGCAATAGATTTTGCCGAGGTCCCCGTCTCTGAGAGCAGGAGATAATCCGACCCTTGGATCGGGATTGTGAGGAGACTCGCTACAATTAAAAGTCCGAGGATTTTGTTCATGGGAGTGCCGCAATCTTGCCTTTGCCGATGAGCCTACCTTCATTCAAGATGACAAAAAAGTAAATACCAGCCGGTACATTGCTGGTTTTGAGCTTGGCGGCGGTCACCGAAATCCGATTGTAATTTTCAGTCCCATCGCCCCCACGACCGCCATTTTGGCCTGCAAAATAACTTTCTCGATAGATTTCATTGGCAAAAGGATCGTAGAGTCGAATTTCGATATCCGCATCTTTGGAGAGGTAATACCCAATGGTGGTCCCCACTGCACTCAACCGGCAGGGATTTGGGTAATTCAAGGCGGTTCCTACCACCGTTACTGGCCCCGTCTCTTGGGTCCTCGCCACAGTCGTGGCACTCGAGGTCGTCACCGATTGGCTTTCGTTATTTCTTGTCGGCGTAATACTGGCCACCTCAGTGACGTCCAAGAGCTTCATGGAGGTGATATCCTGCTCGACAACCCCTCCTGGCAGGACGACCGTCCCCACACTAGCTCGCACTTGTTGATAGGAGGTTGAGATGACCGAATCTACAACATTGATCGCGGAGAGGAGGGTTGCTTGGGTGATCAAAAGGATTAAAAATCCCTGCTTCCAACGCTGGATATGGCTGGGATGAAAGCCTTTTTCGTAGACTTCGTTGAGCATTAACATGAGGTAAATGGCCACCGTGATGCCAAAGATGTGCACATAGAGCACTTTTGAGCCTAGAATATGGGTCACCACCAAGACAATTGCCACGGCTACCGAGAGGGTTAACCCTAAAAATCTAAGTAGAAAAAAGGCTTTTGCCCAGGGACTATTCGCACAGAAGAGCGCATAGCGAATAATGACGCATTCTTGTTCGATTCGCATTTTCACGAATCTGAGACTTCTCTCCCAGAACTTAGATGAATAATGCATGAGCCTCACAGATATGTTCCCCCATTTCATATCTATGGTTTTCCCATTTATGGGGGGAATTAAACCCGGGCTATTTCCTCGTGGATGTCACCCCCTTTTCCACCTGATTTACCGGGTGTCGTGTTTGAGCACCCCACCCACGGCATAGTGCTCGGGAGCCATCTCAGACAAAATGATCCGCACTTGATCTTCGGGTACGCCCAAGACCCTACAGACGGACTCGGTGACGGATTCGACGAGCTTGCGTTTTTTCTCGACGGGACGACCTTCAATGAGGTGAATTTGGATGATCGGCATACGGATACTCTCCTTAACTTTAAAGTCGTTTTTAGTATATCATGGGCCTATGCCGTTACATCGTCTTCACACCTATTCTAAACGCACGATTCAACGCACCTGGCATTTGTGGGTGGGTGGTGTTTTAGTCGGGGCGATGTCGTACTTTTATGCTGAGATTTTCCACCGTTTGGAGGTCCTCTCCCGCACTTTATTTACCCAACTTTCGTGGTGGATGCTCCTGGTCACCCCTGCATGTTTTTTGATGGCCACCTGGATCGTCCACCGTTTTGCCCCCAACGCAGCGGGTAGCGGGATCCCGCAGGTGATTGCCGCGGTTGAAATGGACTCAGAAGAGAAAATTTCCCGATTTTTGAGTGCGCGGGTGGCCATTGTGAAAATGATTAGCTCGTTTTTTGGCATTGTCGGGGGCGGGGCCATGGGACGAGAAGGTCCGACGGTCCAGATTTCCGCCTCAATTTTCTGGGTTTTAGGCAGAAAAGTGCAGCGGGCGACTTCTCTGGCGACTCAAAAAACCTGGGTGGTCGCCGGGAGTGCGGCTGGGATTGCCGCGGCCTTTAATACCCCGTTGGGGGGGATTACTTTTGCGATTGAAGAGCTCACAACCATGCATTTTCGGCGATTTAAAACGGTGCTCCTGTACGTGGTCATCATCGCGGGCCTTGTGTCACAGGTCTTGGGCGGGTCGTACCTGTATTTTGGGGCGCCAGAGGTGGAAACCCTCGCCCGATTTAGCTCGTTCTGGGTGATCTTAGTGGGGATTTTGTCGGGGGGTGGCGGTGCATTGTTCGGACGCGCCTTATTTGCACTTTTAAAGCTTAAAAAACGCTATGTGGTCACGGCTTGGATGAAATATGCGCTAGCAGCCGTGGTGGGGGTGGCGATTGCAGGGTTTGCCTTGGGCGTGGACCCTCGGGTGACGGGGGCTGGGCGTATCTTGATTATGGATTGGTTGCAGGTCGGGTCTTTTACGCCGGATGTCTTGATCTACAGAACCATTGGGCCCTTGATGACCTACCTGGCTGGGGGTGCTGGCGGCGTTTTTGCGCCGTCGCTTTGCTTGGGGGCTGGGATTGGACACTTTGTCGCGATTTTCTTTCACCTCAAAGCGATTCGCGTGCTGACGCTTTTGGGGATGTCTGGGTTTTTGTGTGGGGTCACACGTACGCCGCTCACCTGCTTTGTGTTGGTGTTTGAAATGACGGCCACCCACGACATTTTGACACAGTTAATGCTGGCCACCGTGGTCGCGTATGGCACCGCGCGATTGGTGGAACGCGAAGGGTTTTATCTCAAAACGGTGAATGAGATTTTAGAAAGTTAGTGCCTGGGATCGGCAATGACTGCAGCAAAAATTCTTTTTCAAAAGGGGACCATGCTCCAAGGCCGCCGAAATTAAGGACATTCTTGGCACTCTCATCCTCCCTACTCGGTCGGCGTGCCTTTGATGTCGTCGCTTTCGCTCCTCACCCCCGTTGGCCTTACGCATCCATTCGCGTCCGACCGGTCATGCCGGACTGGACGCTCCTTGGAGCTAATAAGGTGGGGCCATTTTTAGGGGGTCATTCCCGCATACGTGGGAATCCAGGTCTAGCCTCATTTTTCTTTCCTGGATCCCGGATCAAGTCCGGGATGACAAAACAGTTTATTTAAGGTGCGTAAGGAGTTGCCTTCTTCGGCAATGACTGCAGCGAAAATTGTGCAGATGAGTATCTCTGGTGCCGAGGGCCGGCGCCATTTTAGACTTGCCTCGACATGCTCGCCTACGGCTCACGAGCACTCGGCATCGGTCGGACAGACTCAGTCTGGTCCTCCCTCCTTGAGCCTTACGGCTGTTCGATTCCTTGCTGAATTGTGCAGATGAGTATCTCTGGTGCCGAGGGCCGGAATCGAACCGGCACGGACGGGTTAGGTCCAACGGATTTTAAGTCCGTCGTGTCTACCAATTTCACCACCACGGCACGCAGGCGATTATCCTACCATTTTGCCCTAGCCTCTGACAATTTAGTCTTGATGGGGACGTTCTTGCGCCTGGCCCCGCCGTAGTTGCGCATCAGCCTCCGTCGTACGGGCGACCGCGGTTATGACTCTCAGTACCCTTGAAATGATAGGTCCTGGGAAACATGCCGTTGCACAAGAAGTGACCGCAACAACTGCCTGTGCACCTGGGGTGCATTCATAGCCCTTACTCAGGAGATTATCCTCTCCAATCTTTGCTCCCCAATGGCAGCCAAAGTTTACCCATGAGCAGGGATCCATCCCCCCCGTAATCAACGCTGCCGTGGCTGCAAAATTTCCTGCATCATTCATGCGGCAGAGGGCATCTCTTCTGCTTTCGATTTCAGCTTGCTGTGCCCGCGTCGGTGGCCTCGTTATTACCCCATCGCGTTGAGCCAATCCTGGTATTGGGCGGGCAATCCCTAATCTTACAGCCGCGCTCACACATGCATCTGGTCTTCCAGCCATATCGTTCTCCTTAAAAATGAATATATTTTGGGTTATTTTAAGCAAGGGGCAGCAAGTATATCAAATGGTGTTTTATCACGGCCCTAACTTTCCATTGACACGCCCCCGCCAGAGGAGTATTCTAAGCTCGAATTAGCACTCAACATTGAAGAGTGCTAAATAATGACAGATCACTTTAAGGACGTGTCGGAGTAGTCATGGAAGATCGTAAAAAAGCCATATTGGAAGAAGCGGTTCGCCGCTATATCGACACTGCTGAACCGGTGGGGTCCAAACTATTGGCCGAGCACTCGTCTTTGAACGTGAGCTCTGCGACGATCCGCAATGAACTCAATGAATTGGAACGAGACGGTTATTTGGTCCAGCCGCATACCTCTTCCGGTCGGGTACCGACGGATCAAGGCTATCGGTTTTATGTGGATCAGTTGCCGGTGACCGATCGTCGGACCAGCGGACTGACCACCGCCCAACAGCAGCTGGTACTCGCACGGCTCCAATCGGTGGGCGGGCATATCCAAGATGTACTCTTCCAAGTCACCGAAATTTTAAACTCTCTGATTGATTACACCACGATAGTATTGACCCCCGATATTTATCAGGAAACCCTAAAATTTGCGCAGCTGATCCTGGTGGATATGGACCGCATTTTAGTGGTCTTGCTGAATTCTGCGGGCGTGAATTCCGAATTTTTGGTCCATTTTGAAGGCAAAATCGACCAG
Source organism: bacterium (assembly GCA_023249285.1). Lineage (GTDB taxonomy): Bacteria > Margulisbacteria > Marinamargulisbacteria > SXXA01 > JAHFDB01 > JAHFCZ01. The sequence goes on from JAHFCZ010000035.1 coordinate 8,358, forward strand.
GAAGATTTGAATAAAATCTCTCGATTGATTAGCGAAAAACTGGAAGGGAAGCCGGTGACCTCGATCACGGAGGCTACTCTCGAGGAATTGGCCAGGGATTTGCCGCGACTCACGGAGCTCTTAAGTGCGTTGGCCAAGGGCATTCGGGCGTTACGTGAGCAGCATGCCCAGTCTTCGCGACTGGTAACCAAGGGCATGGGCAAGCTCTTGAAGTTGCCGGAATTTCGCAACATCGAGCTGACCCAACGGGTGGTCGCGACCTTGGAAGAAAATAAGGTGTTGGCCGAGCTGTTGGCCCAGCACCTGAACACCCATTCTTGCCAGGTCATGATCGGGCATGAAACTCAGATGGACGCCCTCCAAGACTGCAGCTTGGTGGTGGCCTCCGTGAGTACCGATGAGTCTCAAGGGGTGATTGGGGTGTTGGGGCCCCGCCGGATGGCTTATTCCCAAATTGTGCCGATGGTGGAGCAGATCAGCGCCATGGTCGGCGATTATCTGAGTAAAAACACATTTCAGAAGGAGGGTCTGTTGTGACCGATGAAAATTTAGACGCGGCGACGTCCGTAGAGGCTGAAATGGC
>JAHFCZ010000035.1:9040-14242 GCA_023249285.1 bacterium
CCGAAAAAGATCGGGCATTGCGGGCCATGGCCGAATTGGAAAACTTTAAGCGCCGCAAAGAGCAAGAAGTTGAGCAGTTCAAACGCTTTGCCAAAGAGAAATCGGTGGTAGAGTTATTGCCCATTTTGGATAGCTTTGATCGGGCCTGCGCCCACTTGGACGGACAGACCGCTGCTGACCAAGAACAGGTTTCAGGATTTTTGCTGATCCAAAAACAATTTCATCACGTCTTGGAAAAATGGGGGGTCACCCCGATCGAGACCGAAGGCCAAGCCTTTGATCCGCATTTGCACCAAGCTGTGATGGAAACCGAGTCCGAGACGGTGGCTCCCGGCATGATCGCCCAAGAGATGCAAAAAGGGTACAAGCTCCATGACAGGGTCATTCGACCTGCCATGGTGGCAGTGGCCAAAGCGTGATGAATTCGTTAAAATAACACACCTTTTAAGGAGATTTTTATGGCTAAAATTATTGGAATTGACCTTGGAACAACCAACTCTTGCGTATCCGTGATGGAAGGCCAAGACCCCGTTGTGATCCCGAATGCGGAAGGGGCGCGTACCACCCCCTCGATTGTGGCTTTTGCGAAGTCTGGGGAGCGGTTGGTTGGCCAAAGCGCCAAACGTCAGGCCGTCACGAACCCTAAAAATACGTTTTTCTCAGTTAAACGGCTTATCGGTCGGTTTTTGAAAGAAGTGAAGCCCAACCTCCCCTATGATATCGTCGATTCTGAGCACGGGATTATGGTCAAAGGCCCAGATAAAACCCTGTCCCCACAAGAGATTTCAGCCATGGTTTTGCAAAAAATCAAGGCGGACGCGGAAGCCTATTTGGGCGAGCCGGTGAAACAAGCCATTATCACGGTCCCCGCTTATTTCAATGACAGCCAACGGAAGGCCACCAAAGATGCGGGCGAAATCGCAGGCCTCGAAGTTTTGCGGATTATTAACGAGCCGACGGCTGCGGCCTTGGCCTACGGATTGGATAAAAAACACGACGAGAAAATCGCGGTCTATGACTTCGGCGGTGGGACGTTTGACATCTCCATTTTGGAAATCGGCGATGGGGTATTTGAAGTTAAATCCACCAACGGTGACACCCAATTGGGTGGGGATGACATCGATCATTTGATCATGGATTGGCTCGTGGACGAGTTCAAAAAAGATCAAGCGATTGACCTTTCTAAAGACCAAATGGCCCTACAACGCTTAAAAGAAGCTGCGGAAAAAGCCAAAATTGAGCTCTCTTCTACGATGACCACGGATATTAACCTCCCCTTTATCACGGCTGATGCGGCAGGTCCGAAGCACATGAACTTGCAGCTCTCCCGTGCGAAGTTTGAGCAAATGGTGGCACCTTTGATCCAACGGTCGATGGACCCTTGCCGTAAGGCCTTGCAAGACGCTGGGTTGAGCAAAGATCAGATTAATGAAGTCATTTTGGTAGGTGGTACGACGCGTATCCCGGCAATTCAAGCGGCCGTGAAAGAATTCTTCGGCAAAGAGCCGCATAAAGGGGTGAATCCCGATGAAGTGGTTGCCATTGGCGCGGCCATTCAAGGTGCGGTATTGTCCGGCGATGTGAAAGACGTGGTTCTGCTCGACGTCACCCCACTCTCCTTTGGGATCGAAACCTTGGGCGGCGTGTGCACGAAGCTCATCGAGCGCAACACCACCATCCCCTCTTCCAAGAGCCAAGTGTTCTCAACCGCAGCGGACAGCCAAACCAGCGTGGATATCCACGTGTTACAGGGTGAGCGTGAAATGTCCTCCGACAACCGGAGCTTGGGCCGCTTTATTTTGGAAGGCATTGCGCCGGCACCGCGTGGGATTCCCCAGGTTGAGGTCACTTTTGATATCGATGCGAACGGGATCTTGCACGTGAAAGCCAAAGACAAGGGCACTGGCAAAGAGCAAAAAATTACGATTACAGCCTCTTCCGGGTTGTCCAAAGATGAGATCGAGCAAATGAAAAAAGATGCGGAGTCTCATGCCGCTGAAGACAAAAAGAAGCGTGAATTGATCGATGCGCGTAACCAAGCAGATTCCTTGATGTACCAAACCGAAAAAATGCTCAAAGAAGATGGCGCTGTGCTGACCGATGAGCAAAAATCCAAATTGGAAGCCGGTGTGGCCGAGACCAAGAAAATCCTTGAAGGCGACGATTTAGAGGCCATTAAAACCCAATCTGACGCCTTCCAAAAGACTGTTTTCGAGGTCACTACTGAGCTTTACAAAGCCAAAGAAGCTGCGGGTGCAACGGACCAACAAGCGAGCCAAGCTGAACACGGTGAGACGCATGGCCAAGCCCAAGATCAAGGCGACCCTGTGGTGGATGCCAACTTCTCTGAAGTGAAAGATGAGCCCAAAAGCTAATGGCGAGTGATCTTTATGCCGTTTTAGGATTGGATAAGTCAGCGTCGGCGGAGGCCATTAAAAAGGCCTACCGCCAGCTGGCCCGCAAGTACCACCCTGATGTCAACAAAGAGTCGGGTGCGGAGGCCAAGTTTAAGGAAGTCCAGAAGGCCTATACCGTTCTGTCTGATACCCAAAAGAAAGCCCAGTATGATCAGTTCGGAGTCACCGATGACTCGCCGGGTGGCGGTAGTGGATTCGGCGGCGGCGGATTCGGTGGTGGCGCGGGTGGATTTGAAGGATTTTCTGCCGAAGGGTTTGAAGATATTTTTGATGTCTTTTTTGGCGGGGCCAAACGCTCCCGTCGACCTGGGCAGCCGCAAGGGCCACGGCGCGGCGAAGATTTGCGCTATGACCTTGAATTGACCTTGGAAGAAGTGGCCAAAGGGATCAGCAAAGAAATCGACATTTTTCACATGGAACACTGCAACACATGCAAAGGCAGTGGTGCAAAATCCGGGAGTGGAAAAACCACCTGTACCCATTGTCAGGGGACGGGGCAAATCCGGACCGTCCAACGCACCATGTTGGGGAATTTCTCCCAGGTGGTGCCTTGTCATCACTGTGACGGTACCGGCCAAATCATCAAAGACCCTTGCCCGAATTGTCATGGCAAAGGGCTCGAGAAAAAACGCAAACACATCAAGGTGGACATCCCAGCGGGGGTAGACCAAGGCACGCGGTTACGCGTGGGCGGCGAGGGAAATCACGGTGAAGGCGGCGGCCCTGCCGGCGATCTCTACGTCTTTATCACCGTTAAAGACCACAAGTATTTCCACCGCGACAGCAATGATATTTATATGGAATTGGAGCTCCCCTTCTATCAGCTCATTTTGGGCACGGAAGTAGAAGTTCCCACCCTGGAAGGCAAGGCCGTGCTCAAAGTCCCCGCAGGCACCCAAACCAACACGATTCTACGCCTGAAGGGCAAGGGGATTAGCCACTTGCGCGGCTTTGGAAATGGCGACCAGCATGTGAAGGTCTTGGCCAAGTTCCCCACTGCAGTGTCTGGCAAGGAAAAAGAGCTCCTCCAAGACTATGCCCACCTTCAAAAATCTGAGAAATCAGGCAATCTTTTTGAGCATGTGAAGAAAATCTTCTGACTTTCGCTTAATTCCGAGGCGGTAAATAAAAAATGGTGTTGTTTAAATTTAATCGAGTTGAGGGTATAATGAATAGCGTACCCCTACAGGCTACGTTCTGTAGTCCCGCTTAGTCTTCGGACGGCGGGTTTTTTATTTTTTGGAGACCAATGAATCGAACCGTTTTCTTTATTGATGGATTCAATTTGTACCACTCTCTTCGTGATTCTGGGCGAAGCCAGTACAAATGGTTGAATCTTCGGAAACTTGCTGAGCATTACCTGTTGAATAAGGATATCTTAACCGATATTTTGTATTTTAGTGCTTTGCCGACTTGGAATCCCGAAAAACGCCGAAATCATGAACAATATTTACTAGCCTTAGAGTCTGAAAATATTCAAATTGTCTTAGGTAAATTTAAAAAAGTTACCCGTCGTTGTTTGGTCGGATGCAATGCAGTCAGCAATACTACATTTGAGACATTCGAGGAAAAAGAAACCGACGTCAATATTGCAATTCATCTTTTGGAATATGGATTGACCGATAAATTTGATAAGGCGATTGTGATTTCAGGGGATAGCGACCTCATTCCTCCCATTAATCGAGTAAAGGAATTATCTCCTCATAAGACAATCGGATGCGTCATTCCGAAAAACGGGAATGATTTGGGAAACCACTGCGATCAGCGCGTAAGACTGAAAGAAAGTGTGCTGAAAAATGCACTTTTTCCTAGAGAAGTTAACTATAAGGGGAAGCGTATTATTTGCCCTAAAACAGATTGGTTGCCGCAGTAATTTGAAATACTAAGTCAGGAGGATCGTCTGACTTTCGCTTAATTCCGAGACCGTGTGGACCTCCAATTGGGGGAATTGGTGGGTCAGCGAGATCTTGAGAATGTCGCGCTCGGCGGGGGTGAGCGCCGTGCTGGTTTTGTAGATGGCGCGGGGGATACCTGCCGCCACCGCTGCGCCTAAATCACTGAATTGGTCCCCTATAAACCAAGATTGGGTTAAGTCAATGTCCCAGTCTTTTTGAGCCTGAAGAATCATCCCGGGCTTGGGCTTGCGGCAGTCACAGCCGGCATGTGGGGCGTGGGGGCAATGGTAGACCTGCGTGATGGTGATCCCTTGCAGATGAAACTGATCTAAAAGCCAGACCGTTAGGCTATCAAATTGGGCCTGGGTATAAAACTCGCGGCCAATCCCGGATTGGTTGGTCACGATGATGAGAAGGTACCCCAAATCTTGCGCCGTCTTGAGAGCCTCAAAAATGCCCGGTACAAACTCGAATTCCTCACTAGTGGATACATACCCCTTGTCGAGGTTAATAATGCCATCACGGTCCAAAAACAGGGCTCTAGACTTCAATTTGTTTGCGCGTTGCTTGGGAGACGGAGACTTTGTCGACCAGCTTCATCAATTCCGCAAAATAGACCTGTGTCATGCCCATTCGGCTTAAAAATACATAGCGGTAGGTGTTCCGCAGGAGGGTATTGAATTTTTCGGCCCCGGAATAGGGTCGCTCCTCGGTGTGTTCCGGCTTGAGATCGTATACATGGGTGAGGCGGACCGGCGTGGCCCAAAAGCGCTCATGAATGGGAATAGCAAATTTATCCTCGCGATTGTGAAGGGGAGAAAACTGGGTGGGGTTCATTCCTAATAAGCGTAAAGATTCGCGCCAAAGCTTGATCTGGGGATAGCTGGGCA
>JAHFCZ010000127.1 GCA_023249285.1 bacterium
CGCAAAAACCATTTCACAAAGCGATCCCCGCGCAACGGGGGGGCACATTTGGGTGACCTTAAAAGCCAAGCAAATGGGATTCCGGGGCATAAGCTCGACGTTGTTTTTTGGATCTGTATTCCCACGAACCTCGATGTTTTATCTGCAGCCCTTCTTTGAAAAGAAGCTGAAAGAAGCTGGCGTAGAGGGCGAAATTGCACAAAAGCTGATCGCTGCAGGGCCAGTCGCGGCTCTGGAGTCTCTATTTCAAGCCATTGGGGAAGGGGCGCTAGCCAGGATTGTAAACGGAAATGAGCCCATCGGCTTGATCATGCGGGATGCGGCTCAGAAATTAGCCAAAGGAAACGTCCTTGCATTTTGGGCAGTATTTTTACGTAATTATGCAGCCTGGTGTGCCGCCATGGCGGGCATACCCCATTTTGTCCAACGTCATATGCATCCGGATACGGACCAGAAGGGCTTGAATCCTGGGCTGGCTGCCACGCTTATTTCTGCGGGAATTACCTATTGGGCCTTTACGCCAGTAGACGTGGCAAAACAATGTTTGTTGGATAAGCTCAAAAGCGCCTCTTTTATTGCCCATCAATTGGAGAATCGAACGACCTTTGGAGATAAAAAAGCAGCCCCTTTATCGGAATCTGCAAAAGTATGCGAGGCCCAATGGAAGTCGGCATTATTTAAGCTGGGGGCAGCCATTTCAATAGAGGCCCAAGACCCCGCAGGGCTTGCAAAACAAGCGGAAGCGATTCATTTCGCGACCCAGAATCTGAGCACATTGACGGTCTCAGAAGAATTTAAATCCAGTGTTCATAAGACATTGGAGGGATTGAGCGCTAACTTTATCAAGCCTTCGTTAGAAGAGGGTGGCGTGGGGTATTTGCAGGCGATTAAGCTGGCAAGGATGTCCTCGGGACTCTCCTTATCCCAGTTGCTTTTGCGTAGCGCAGCGCTTCGTGGTTGCATGGGAGTCCTGACAGGGCTTGGGCTCTGGGGAGTCCCCGCATTATTTGCCTGTATGCACCACCTCGACAACGGAAAAGGCTCTGAAGAATCCCCGTACTAAGCTCCCACTCTCTCAAATAACCGATTCAGTTGCTTTTCAGACCGTGCTTTCCAGTTTTGTTTGTGGTAGGCATAGCCCGCAATCAAGGGGAATGCGATTGTGGCTTCAGAGAACACCATCTGTTCGTAGACGGTGTCCACTTTCCCCCAAGAACAAGCCTCTTTTAAGGTGGAGCCGGACAGCGCCCCGTCACGCTCGTCTGCAACGGTAATCTGCACCGCATATTTGTGCATGGGGACATCTTTCCCGATGATCTCAGCGGCGACCACGATATCCTGTACAAAGTTCTTGGGCACACCGCCACCTACCATCAGGATCCCGGTTTCTTGTTTTTCAGTTTTGATTTTGGTGATTTCCAAAAAGTCGGCGGCCGAATCCAGGGTCACTTTTGGGCCAGTCCCCGCATGATACTGATGGTGGACCAAGCCGAACCCTGCAGAACAATCAGAGAAAGCGGGTACAAAAATCGGGACTTCCTTTTTGAAGCATTGATAGACAATGGACTCTTCACGGAAGGCTTTTAAATCTTCACGCTCATCCAAATACCGACCCATTTCGCAGATGAATTCACGGGAGCTGTAGGGGCGCTTCTCCAGGCGATTACAAATCTCGCCAATGGTGTCATCGCAAACCCGAAGGTTTTCTTCGTCGATGTAGGTGTCGTAGATCCGATCAATCATGAGCTCACGCAGCTCATGGTCATTCACAAAAGGCGTTCCTTGGTAATGGTAAAACCCAAGCGCTTCAAAGAAATCCTGGTCCACAATGTTGGCCCCGGTCGACACGATGGCATCGATCATATTGTGTTGAATCAAGGTCACAATGGCTTTTTTCAACCCGGCGCTAATCAAAGACCCTGCCAAGGTCAAAAAGACCACGCAGTCTTTGTCTGCTTGCATTTTGTCAAAAATATGAGCGGCACGATTGAGGTTGCGGGCTTGAAACGCGGTGTGGCCCATGGCCTCTACCAAGTCAACGACATTGTGTTTTGTGATGTCCAAATGGACGACTTTATGACATAGGTATTCAGCTTTGGTAGGCATAAATAGACTCCTTAATGAGGGGATTTTTGGTGTTTGGTGGCGTCGCGGAGTAGGCGATCTACGTCCGGTTTGAGGGTGACTTTGACGCGACGGTTTTTGACCCGGTTGGCCTCACTGGTATTTGGCGCAATCGGACGGAATTGATTGTACCCGATTACGGTAAAACGTCCAGACCCGACGCCCAAGCTTTCCAAAAGCCGCACAACCGAGGAGGCACGCGCGGAAGAAAGCTCCCAGTTGGAGGGAAAAACCGTACTCTGTATGGGGATATCGTCTGTGTGGCCTTCCACGACAATTTTACTGTTGCTTCGCATGAACATCCCCCCCAATTTTTGCAAAACGTCCAGGGCCTGTGGTTTCAAATCGGCACGACCCCGTTCAAATAAAACGGCATCACCGAGATTGAGATCCAGCTGCCCGTCTTGATATTTCACCGACACGACATCTTGGAGCCCGTGCTGGTCAATATATTCTTGGATTTCTTTTTGCATTTGCTGAAGTTTTTTCTGTTCCAATTCCAGCTTTTTCACCATTTGGGCACTGACCGACACCTTGTCTTCGGTGACGATTTCGTCTCGGACAGAACTCACCGCTTGGGCCAGTTTCACGGGATCAATTTCGGAAATGGAAAACAAATACACGAAAAAAATCAGCAAAAGCGTGATCATATCCGAGTAGGAAATATAAAAATTTTCGACGTCGACGCGTAAGCGACCCATGGGGATTAAGACCCTGATTTTTCTTGGGTTTTAAAGTAGGCACGGTCTTTATCCGTCACCAGCATGAAGATTTTCTCTTTGACCACATAAGGCAACTCGCCTTGGGCCATGGAAACAATACCTTCGACGAGGATTTCCTTGTGGATCCGTTCTTTGTAGCTCATGACCCGTAAACGGCCGGCCATGGGTAAGAACACAAGGTTCGACAACGTAACCCCGTAAAAGGTCGACACCAACGCGGTGGCCATGTTCGGTCCCAAGGATTTCGGATCGCTAATATTGGACAATAATTTAACCAAGCCGATCAACGTTCCAACCAAGGCGAATCCAGGGGCAAACTTAGCAAGCTGTTCGAAATAATAGATCCCTTGTTCGTGACGCTTTTCGCTGTTTTCGATCATTTCTTTGAGCATGAGCTTGATTTGTTCCGGTGGGTAATTCGCAATCACCAATTCCACGGCGTGCTTGATAAAGCTGTCATGGATTAAATCGAGATCTTTTTCCAAAGACGCCCGACCTTGGGTATGCATTTTGTGAGAGAGGCGGATCAATAGGGCAATGTGTTCACGGTAACCACGAGAACTACTTAAAAAGAGCACCTTAAACCGGACAATCAAGGCCCCTAAGTCACGAAGCGGGTATTGCACCAAAGAGGCAGCCAAAATCCCACCAAATACCACCGCAAATGCTTCGTGGCTAAAGAATAACCCTGTAATCGCGTCGGGCCCAATGGTAACCCCTAAAATACCGAGTACAACAAAAAGCCCTAAAACAATGGAAACGTCCATGTCGAAATCATCCTTACCCGAACAGAATTACAGGCATTGTAGCAAGGATTTGGGGGTTGGTAAATTTCTACGCTAAATTGAACCCAAAATGGTGAGTTTGTTGCGGGAAAATAGCGGGAAATTTGGCTTCAAGTTGTGAGAATGCGGCCTTAAATACCTCAGCCGTAACGAGTGTCCCGTTGATACGGCGGGCTTCCTTCTGCGCAAGATCGGGCAGCACTTGAAAAAGCGGACGTGCTATAAGAACAGAACCCTCCTGATAACCGGTTATCTGAGTCCACAAGGCCAATAGCGCGGCGTCAGTCCAGGGAGCGAAGCCTTTCCGTGAGACAATGTCGATCAATTGTCGCTCAAATAGGTCCCGGTCACACTCCGGTGGTTGGGGGCACTGTGCCCATGCTACCCGACTCGCGAGTGGTTCATT
>JAHFCZ010000036.1:0-3748 GCA_023249285.1 bacterium
GCCAGACGAATATACCCGACATTCCCAAAGATTTTCACCTGGGTTACAGCCTTGGCATTGGGGCTTTCTTTTCGGCTCTTGAGGCGATAATACTGGTCCGGCTCTAAAAATTGGGTGTAAGGATCATTGAGCGATTTCACCATCCCTTGAATGGCCGCATAATCTAATTGTTTACCCAAAATCCCAGCTCTCGGATATTCGGTTTTAATTTTGGATTTCACAATGTCGATGATTTGATACGACGGCGACACGATGCTCTCATACTGGGCAAACGCCGGCATTCCGAGTGCAAACAGTGCGAATAAAGCGAGTATCCCATGTGATTTTTTCATACTAGCGTCCTTAGAGTCTCAAAAAACTGAGCGGGTTGACGGGGATCCCATCCGACCGAACTTCGAAGTGCAAATGGGGACCGGTCGCGTTACCTGTACTGCCCACATAGCCAATAAGATCCCCCCGATTGACGCGCTGGCCTTCTCGGACCGCCATTCGGGATTGGTGGGCATAGACCGTGGCGATTCGGTGGCCGCTCTTGTTTGTCCCGTGGTCAATAATGGTAATCCGGCCATACCCGCGATAGGCCCCTCCCTCGCCAGCCACAATGACCGTGCCAGAATCCGCTGCATAAATGGGGGCACCTGTTCCGGCTGCGAAATCGATCCCGTTATGGAAAATCCGACGCTTGAAGATCGGATGCAACCGGTAGCCGAACAGCGACGAGAGCCACCCGGACACGGGTTTGGCAAAACGGCCGGTCCCCAAGTATTCCGTACTCTTGCCCATCCCTCGGATTTTATTGGTAATTTCTTGGGAGGCTTGTTCCAGCTCGCGGGTCATGCGCTCCATTTCGGCAATTTCAGCGTGCAGGGTTTGGACATAACGCTGCTGTTGCTTTTTTTTCTGCGTTAAAAACGTCTCGCGCATACTGATTTCTTGGTTAATTTGAGCCAAGCTTTTTTTCTGCGTTTCGAGTTTTTGGGTTTCAGTGGCCAGTTGGCGATAATCCGTTTTAATGGACTGAATCATGGCAGTATCTTGGGTCATGAGCTTATCAAAATAGTAGCTCATATCCAGCATCGACATCATGTCGGTGGGGGCAAAAATGAACTCCAAAGCGCCCATGTTTTTATTTTTGTAAATCTCGACAACGCGCTTTGAAAATTGGACTTTCCGACTGGAGAACTTTTCTTGGGTTTGGCGCATTCTCCCCTGGCTCACTTCGGCCTTTTTCTGGGTGACCGTCAGATTTTTCTTGGCTTTTTTGAGGTTTATTTCAGTGAACCGTAGCTGTTGCGCCATTTCCCCGAGCTCTTCTTCTGCAATTTTTTTCTCATGGGTTTTTTCTTGGATTTTACGTTTGGTGTGCTCGAGTTTATTTTGGATTTTTTGGAGGGCATCGTCGGACTCTTCAGCGGCATGCACCGGTGTCGCCACAGTGAGGATGAGTGCGAGGATGAGGAGAAAGGACCTAAATTTTACAGGCATCGATAATGCGTTTGGCAAGACTTTCTCCTATTCTACCCAGCTTTGCAAGCGCAGCGGGATCCGCTTGGGCAATTTTTGATCGTGTGTGATAGGTCATGAACAGTTTTTTAATGCCTGGCTTCGTTTGTGACGTTGGTAGGTTAGCGCAAACCGGTGGGCTTCGTCACGGATCCGTTGGACTAAATGTCGGACTGGATGATGATCCTCTAATTTTAAGGGTTTTCGTTGATTTGGGGAATAGAGCTCTTCTTCTCGCTTGGCCAAGGCTACCATCGGAATGTCCAAAAGCCCTAATTCCTGCAAGGCCGCCTGCGCGAAATTGAGCTGGGGTCTCCCGCCGTCGATCATAATGAGGTCCGGCAAGTCGTCGCGTCCGCGATCGACTTGCCGGAGCACCATTTCGTACATCGATTTCGGATCGTTGCTCTGGCCCCTGACCGATCGAATTTGGGTGCGTCGATACCCTGCTTTATGGGGCTTTCCGTTCTTGAAACACACCAGGGACCCCACAATGTCGTGGCCATACCAATGGGAAATATCCATACCCCAGATCGTTCGTGGCACTTTCGGTAATTTGAGGGTGGCTTGCGCGTCCAGTAATAAGGCCAAGGCCGGCTCCTCTGCCGTTTTGGCCACCAACCGAGACAGGGCCAGCTGGGCATTGCGCCTCGCAGCGTCAACCACGACGGCTTTCTCTCCAATTTTAGGCTGGGTCACTGTCCATTTTTGATCGGGAATTTTGGCTAAAACAGGCTCAAAGCACGCATCCGCCAAGATGATCTTCGGCAAGGTTTGGTCCGGGTTTTGGTCCGAGAAAAAGTAATAAATAGCGCGCTCCAGAAAATCCTGTGGGCTTTTGGACTCGGATATTTGTTCATAAAATCCATTTTGATACAATAACTTCCCTTCAATAAAGCTCTGGACGAGTGCATAGCGGTGGCAGTCATTTTCGACCCTCACCCAGACCTGAACGTCATGGTCGTCAGGGAGCTGCACCACTTGGCGTTGATGCAGGGCCTTGAGCTTGGTCAGCGCATCCCGGTGTTGGGCGGCCTTTTCATATCGAAATTGATGAGAGGCCGCCCACATCTCTTCTTCCAGTTTGGATAGCAGCTGGGTTCGCTTGCCCTGTAGAAACAACATCAAGTCTTCGACGATAGCGTCATAGTCCTCTTTGACATGTTTGCGGACACAAGGCCCTAAACACTGTCCCAGATCCAGCTTGATACACTTCGGCTGCATCGCCTCTAAGGTGATGGCTTGCTTACAATCTCGGAGGGGAAATAATTGCAGCATCAAGCGCTGGATGTACCGGGTGGAGCCCATGGACGGAAAGGGCCCATAATAGCGCGCTGCGTCCTTGAACTTGGTGCGCACGATCGTCATCTTGGGGAAGGGCTCGTTGAGCGAAAGGCGGATGTAGGGGTAATTTTTGTCGTCTTTGAGGGCGATGTTGTAGCGGGGCTGGAGGGTGCGGATGAGCTGGCGCTCCAGAATGAGGGCCTCATCTTCAGAACGCGTGACGATCGTCTGGACGTCGGCAATATGGGAAACAAGGAGGGTGGTTTTAAGGTCGCGATCGAGGCGGTTGAGGAAATAGCTGGACAGGCGCTTTTTGAGGTTCTTCGCCTTGCCCACATAAATGACCTCCCCCGCAGCATCGCACATCTTGTAGATGCCCGGTTCTGCAGGGGCGTCTTGGTAAAACTTACTTTTCGGCTTGGATGTTAACGGTGACTTTGGCTTGGACATCGTGGTGAAGGGACAGGGTCACTTCAAATTGGCCGACTTCTTTGAAGCCTTCTTCGAGTTGGATTTGTTTTTTCTCCAATTCGAGGCCGGATTTTTCTTGAATGGCCGCCAAGATATCGCTCACGGAGACGGAGCCATACAGCTTGCCTCCATCGTGGGTTTTAGAGGTGAATTCAAGGGTTAAGCCATTGACTTTTTGGGCCAGCTGTTCGGCCTCGGCTTTTTCAGCGGCACGTCGTTTGTCTTCTTTCACACGGAACGTTTGGAACCATGCTTCGTTTTGCTTTGAAGCCAATACGGCGACGGCTTGGGGGAAAAGAAAGTTGCGCGCATACCCGGCTTTGACCTGTCTCTTTTGGCCAAATTGACCCAATCCTTGGACGTCTTTTAGCAATAAAACTTCTACAACGGAACTCATATCACAGTCTCCTTAGTCGATACAGTACGGGATGAGCCCGATGTAACGTGCGCGCTTGATGGCATTGGACAACACGCGTTGGTGCTTGGCACA
>JAHFCZ010000036.1:3848-14120 GCA_023249285.1 bacterium
TCAGCCGCCATTGCGGTTTCACCGGTACTGCGATCTAACATTTGGACGTTATCCGCAACGACCTCTGCGGAGTCCCGTTTTTGCCCGTCTTTTTCGTAGGAATCGATCTGAAGTCGTCCCTCGATGGCCACAAGCTTTCCTTTTTTCAAGTACTGGCCACAAATCTCTGCCAGCCGTCTCCACGTGACGACCCGCAAGAAATCAGCGGTGTTTTGACCTTCTTCATTGCGCTTGAAAGTCCGGTCCACGGCAACCGTAAATCGGGTCACGGCAATCCCTGAGGTGGTCATCCGCATCTCGGGATCTCTGACTAATCGGCCAATCAAAAACGCTTTGTTGTACATCATTAATTTCCTAGAACGGGACTTCTTCTTCGATGGACTTGGCCATTGCACCGGCATCAAACCCGGCGGGGTATTGAATCTCTTCGGGATCGAATCCCGCATCTGGATTCGCAAACCCTGGTGTTCCAAAATCAAAGGACTTGGCTTCGGCAGCCTTGGTCTTAATGGCGGCTGCCACCGGAGAGGCTGGGGTTGCGTGCCCCACTGGAAAACCACCTGCGCCCATGCGTTTGACGTCTCGGGCTTCGACCTCTGTGGTGTACTTACGTTGGCCTTCTGCGTCTTCGTAAGAGCGAGAGAGAATCCGTCCTTCGACGAGGAGTTGCTCTCCTTTTTTTGCGTCTCTGAGCGTTTCTGCCGCTTGGCGCCAGGCCACAACCGGGATCATATCGGATTGCTTTGGCAAGCCTTCCCCACGCTCCGGGCGTTCCACAAGAAGCACGAGCTTGGCGAGTGAGTCGCCAGCGGTGGTCGCACGAACGTCAGGATCCGTGTGGATGGTCCCAATGAGGATAATTTTGTTGAGACTAGACAAGCAATTACCCTTCTACTGTCGCTGCAACCGCTTTGGGGGCTCTGGCTTTTTTCTCTTTAGGTTTTTTGTCGGTAAACACAGAATCAAGGGTCACGAGGAGGTGACGGAAGATGGTTTCACTGACTGCGATTCGGTTTTTGATTTCGTTGAGGGTCTTGTTAGTCCCTTTGAACTGGCATTGCACATAGTACCCGTGGGTAAACTTATCCAATACAGTGGCGAGCTCTTTGATTCCCCAAGGATTCATGAGGGTGACTTCGCCTTCATTGTTGGTGATCCACCCTTGAAATGCAGAAATAATCTCCTGATTGGTCTCTTCAGGGAGGTGGGGTTTGATAATGAACAGGATCTCGTAGGCTTTAGGTGATGTTGACATAAGCGTTGCAAAATACTCCTTCAAAAAATAGGAGCTGATTGTAGCACACCAAAATCGGGGTTCGCAACAGGGGTTTATTTTGGGGGTTTGATTCTCGGGTATTTTGGGAAAATTTCAACCATGACTAAACCGGAGGACAAGTACCAAAAAGAGCTCGAACTTCTCCTGAAGCAAATGTCAGAGCAGGAGCTCAAGGCGTTTATGCAATGGTACCTTAAGCACCTGCGCCAACAGCGCTTGGGCAAAGAACGCCAACTTGCGGATGCAGCAGCCACGTCACCCTCCAAAAATTCCACTAAGGATCACCTTTTTGATACGACTTCTCGACAATTTATTCGGTTTCAATAGATTGATTTTCAAACTAAGGAGATTTTGATTATGCTTTCACCCTCAAGCGATAAGGGTCCACCCAATGCTTCCTACACTCCATTGAACGCGTGCACCAGCCCTCGAGTCAAAAGAGCCCAGCTTTGTGCATCCAAGCTATCTCCAGTTGCTATCCTGGCGGCACTCGGCTACGTCGCAAGCAGTGCTTGGGCGTTGCACCAAGCTATTAAGCAGGAAACAGCGCATGCCCATCCGACGCCCCCTCCCAAAATTGGGACGCCACCGGGATTGCCACAGACCACACTCACCCGCGTCCAAGAGGGAAAATACCTTGGTCGTGTACTGAGCCCAGACAAACGAACTTGCACCGATATTGAAATTAGAGGGGCAGTATTTGGGCTCGATCCCCAAACAAAGGAGCCTACGTGGGTTGGGGGCGAAGTCATAATCAGAACCAAATCCCCTGGAGGGGCAAAGACCGAGTGGACCAGCGTTGAAGCATTGTTGTCGAATCCAGGGCAGGCCACTGCTGCACACTCAGAAACAGATTGCTCGGCAGCACAACTCCCGGACCTCCCACCTCTGCCAAAATGACGCTCGGTTAGGGGCCTTGACCCCAGGGCTTCGCAGGTCTGCTATACTGCCGGCTTATGAAAGCTGGGCCAGTCCAACACATTAGCGTTCTTTTACCCCAAGTGGTGACCGGGCTAGATCCGAAACCCGGGGATATTATCCTGGATGGCACCCTCGGATTTGGGGGTCATGCCGAGGCGATTTTAGGCCAAATGGCAGGACAAGGCCGCTATCTTGGGATTGACCAGGATACCGAGGCCCTCACCAGTAGCCAGGCGCGTTTGCAGGCCTTTTCGCAGGTCTCTTTTCATCACCATACTTTTTCTGAATTTGCGCAGGTTCTTCAGGAACTCGGGCTCTCCGCAGTCGATAAAATCTTGCTGGACTTGGGGGTCTCGTCTTGGCAAATTGACCAAGCCAGCCGCGGGTTTAGCTTCCAGAAGGACGGGCCGTTGGACATGCGCATGGATTCCACCGCCTCCCAAATCGCCACCGCCGCCGACGTGATTAACACCGCCTCCAAAGACGCCCTCATTACGATTTTTGAGACCTATGGCGAGCTCCCGCAGGCCTATAAATTGGCCGATACGCTTTGTGCCTGGCGCCAAACTAAGCCCTTTGAAACCACCGAGGACCTGACCTTCGCCATCAAAAAAAGTTACTATTTTAATAATAACCGTTCCAAAATGATGAAGGCCTTTGCCCAGGTTTTTCAGGCCTTACGCATCGAGGTCAATCAGGAGCTTGCCCAGCTCACGCGTTTTTTGGAGACGTTTCCAGATCACCTGGCGGTCGGGGGCCGCATCGCAATCATCACCTTCCATTCCCTGGAAGATCGGATGGTGAAGCACTTTTTCAAAGCGCGACCCGAACAGTTTAAGCCTGTCGGCAAAAAAGTCATCCAACCCACCTATGCAGACACCGTTGAAAACCCGCGGTGCCGCTCCGCCAAACTCCGGGTTTTGGAAAAAATCTAGCCTAGACACTGGCTTTGGGTCTTGATACAATCTCCTGATTAACTTTTATTAAATTTTAAAATGCTTTTTTAAACTTTTTTCGTTTAAACTTTTTTCGCTAACTACTTAGGAGCTTTTATCATGGCCACTGCTGCTAGTACCGACTTCAAGTCTTTTCCGAGAGCCTACGGTCTGGACGAGGTTGCATTAGTTCCCTCTTCCCGGACTTTAGACCCTGATATGGTGGATATTTCAACGTCTATTGCCGGGATTAAAATGCGGATCCCCATATTCGCTTCTGCGATGGATTCCGTCGTCAGCCCCCGAACCGCTGGGTTGATCGGGAACTTGGGTGCCGTTGGTGTATTGAACCTTGAAGGGGTTCAAACGCGTTATGAAAACCCGGAAGAAGTGCTCACCCAAATTGCCAGCATCGACAAGGACCATTATGTCGAGCTCATGCAAGACATTTACCAAAAGAACAAAGTGCAAGATGCGCTCATCATCAAGCGTATTCAAGAAATTAAGGCCAGCGGCGCGCCGGTTGTGGTCTCCTCTACCCCCCAAAGTGCCGCGCGGTTAGGCCCCCTTGCCGCTCAGGCCGGTGCCGATGCCTTTTTGGTCCAATCTACGGTTGTATCGACCCGGTTTGAATCTAAAACCCCCGAGAAAAATCTAGACCTCTCGCGTTTTTGCAAAGAAATGCCCATCCCCGTCATGGTGGGGAACTCCACCACCTTCGACGTGACCCTGGAGTTAATGCGAACCGGCGTTGCGGCCGTCTTCATCGGGATCGGACCGGGTGCGGCATGTACGACCCGGGGGGTATTGGGCATTGGGTTACCGATGGCCACTGCGATTTCAGCCACCGCTGCCGCCCGTGAAGCTTACCTCAAAGAAAGTGGACGTTACGTATCCGTGATTTCAGATGGCGGAATCGTGAACTCCGGTGATATTTGCAAGGCATTGGCCTGCGGGGCTGACGCCGTGATGATTGGGTCCCCATTTGCCAAGGCCTCCGAAGCCCCCGGCCATGGGTATCACTGGGGCATGGCCACACCTAACGCGGTACTTCCTCGTGGGGCTCGAATTCGGGTCGGGACCATTGGCACTTTATCTGAGATTTTGATCGGCCCCTCCAAAACTGATGATGGCTCCCAAAATATTGCCGGTGCGATTCAAACCTGTTTCGCCACCTTGGGCGCGGCCACTATACGCGAAATGCATCAGACCCACGTGGTAGTGGCGCCTTCACTGCTGACTGAAGGTAAAATTTATCAAAAAGCCCAGCAGTTAGGAATGTATAAATAACCCATGATCGCAATCCTTGATTTTGGCTCCCAGTACAGTGAACTTATTGCCCGACGCATTCGTGAATCCAAGGTTTTTTCAGAGGTTTTACCCCACACCACGACGGCTGAAAAACTTCAGCAACTTGGGGTACGCGGGGTGATCCTTTCTGGGGGGCCTTCTTCTGTCTTTTCGCCGGATGCACCTACCTGTGACCCCGCAATTTTTTCTTGTGGGATTCCGGTATTGGGGATTTGCTACGGCATGCAGCTCATGGCCAAAGCTTTGGGTGGTGACGTGAAGCGCGGGGATAAGCAAGAATATGGGAAAGCCAACTTTTACATCGACAATAATTTTGACCTCTTTGAAGGCCTTTGGCTGGAAATGGTGGTCTGGGCCAGCCACGGCGACGAAGTCGTAAAGCTCCCAGACGGGTTTCAGCTTTTGGGGCATACGCCCAACTGTGCAATTGCGGCGATCGGGCACCCCACCAAACGTTTGTATGCAGTGCAATTCCACCCTGAAGTGGCCCATTCCCCCAAAGGGGTCGAGGTCATCCAGAATTTTGTTTATACCATCTGCGGCTGCCAACCCGATTGGACGGCGGAGTCGTTTATTAAAACGTCGATTCGTGAAATTCAAGCCGAAGTTGGAAATGCCAAAGTCCTCTGCGCACTTTCGGGCGGGGTGGATTCCACCACGGTTGCGGCCCTTTTGAAAAAAGCCATCGGGGACCAGCTGACCTGTGTGTTTATCGACCAAGGGTTTATGCGCAAAGGCGAAGCCGATCGGATTAAGCTCCTTTTTACCGATAAATTCAAAATTGATTTGATGTATGTCGATGCCTCCGAGCGTTTCTACAAAAAAGTCGCCGGCGTGACAGACCCTGAGCAAAAACGCAAGCTCATTGGCGAAGAATTTATCCGCACCTTTGAAAGCTTGGCCGATAGCCTGAAGACCGATTACCCCTTCCTCGCGCAAGGCACTTTGTACCCTGACATTATTGAATCTGCGACCGTGGGCGTGGCCAAGACAGCCGTCAAAATCAAAACGCACCACAATGTGGGCGGCTTGCCTGCAGACATGAAATTTAAGATCGTGGAGCCCCTACGCAAGCTCTTCAAAGACGAAGTGCGGCGTGTGGGCTTGGAGCTGGGTGTGCCGGAAGAAATTATTTTCAGACAGCCCTTCCCTGGCCCTGGGTTGGCCATTCGGATTTTGGGCGAGGTCACCCCGGATCGGGTGAAAATTTTGCAAGACGCGGATGTCATCGTCATGGATGAGATTCGGGCCGCTGGGTATTATCGAAAATTGTGGCAGGCCTTTGCGGTCTTGTTACCGATTAAAACCGTGGGTGTCCAAGGGGACAATCGGACTTACTTGAACACAATCGCCCTGAGAGCCGTTACGTCCGAAGATGCCATGACCGCGAACTGGGCTCATTTGCCTTACGATCTTTTAGAGCGAATTTCGTCTCGGATTATCAACGAAGTCCCTGGGATTAATCGGGTCGTCTACGATATTTCGTCTAAGCCCCCCGCAACAATTGAGTGGGAATAACTTACAAAATATCGGCAGTCATCTGCACAGCGCTCACTGAGGATATCCGCTCTCGAGCCGCTCAAGACCGCCGTTTAGCCCTCCCTTTTGTTGTTGGGATTACAGGGCCTCCAGGTTCGGGCAAGACCACCATTGCAACCGCCCTTCAACAAGATCTCGGCAACTCGGTTGTGTTTTCTTTAGACGATCTTTATGTGGAGAAAGAGACGCGCGAGAAGCTTGCTGCCACGCACAACATTCCTTTATTAACCCTGAGAGGAGAGCCAGGAAGCCATGATGCGGAGCTTGGGCTGAAGGTGATTACGGAACTCGGACAGTTGCCCGAGACGCCCGGAGACCGCTTTGTCGCAATCCCCCGATTTGATAAGGCCACAGATGCAAGGCTCCCGATTGACCAATGGCCCAAGGTTTATGTCCGGCCCCGGTTTATTATTTTGGAAGGCTGGTGTGTAGGCGCGCCCATTATTCCACCCCAGCAGTCCTTTCGCCTTCCCCCAAGTGTGGTAGAGAGAGATCCCGACGGAAAGTGGCGAGCCTTTTGGATCCAACAGTCTAATGGGGCGGCCTATCAAGCTTTGTATCGCACGATCGATTATCGAATAGCCTACAAAGTGGACCCTCTCGATCTGATGTATCAGCACCGGGAGGATCAGGAACTCCCGGTGAGAGACGCTATTGCTGCGGGTACCCGGCAGGGGCATGCTAAGTCTACGGAAGAACTGCACACCTTTTTGGATTTATTTATGCCGCTTACCGACTTTTGCCAAACGCACTCTGACAAAGCCGATGCCACCATCACGCTTACACCAGGTCGGAATTATGCGCTGAGCTTTAACACTAAAGACTAGGGCTTTTTAAACAGCACCTTGAAAGTCCCATACCCTTCTTTATCCAGGTCTTTGAGGGGAATAAATCTCAACGCGGCCGAGTTGATACAGTAGCGTAGGCCGCCGCGATCTGTTGGGCCATCTTCAAACACATGCCCCAAGTGGGCATTGGCGAGCTTGCTTCGTACTTCGGTACGTTCGTAGCCTATTTTCATATCACCGGTTTCGGTGAGCGCTTCTTTTTTAATAGGCTTGGTGAAGCTGGGCCAGCCACATCCTGAGTCAAACTTGTCTAACGAAGTAAATAGCGGCTCTCCACTTACGACATCCACATAAATCCCCTCGCGGTGGTTATCCCAGTATTCATTACGAAAAGCGGGCTCGGTATCACTATGCTGCGTCACACGATATTGCATTTCAGTGAGTCGTTTTTGAAGCACATCCTTGGATGGCACTTTGTAAGTTTTAGCCATAATTGGAACCCCGATCATTAATATGAGACACAGTATTTTGAGACGCATAAGGCTATCATACCCCTTCTTATCACAAAAAGCCCGTCTTAGATCTTCCCTAATTTTATTGGGAATGCTAAGATCATTTTCTCCCTGGGGCGGTTAGCTCAGTTGGTAGAGCACCTGCCTTACAAGCAGGTGGTCATAGGTTCGAACCCTGTACCGCCCACCAGGAAAATTCAGTGAACTCGAAAGGGTTCGAAGAGCAAGTGGCGCCGACCGAATAGGGAGGATCAGCGAGCGCGACGGCGCAAGCGGAAGCCACGCAGACTTGGTCATAGCAAGGTCCGTTTCGGACCGCAGCAGTGACCGAACCCTGTACCGCCCACCATTTACCCTCAAAAGACGAACACATTTAGCCTCATCGATCTACCTCCTAGCCTATTTCCACATGAAATTATTTGGCTTTTCTTCCGATAATGGGTGTAGGCTTGGCGTATAGGCTATGCAAAAAGAGGTTCGTTTTATGAATAAGCAGCTCTCCGTGACCCCATCCCCATTTCCTGGCACAACTACGTTTGCTGCCATTCGATCTTGTTTTGGCCTTCAAAAAACCGAGCCTGAAAAGTTCCATAATTCCAATAACGCGATTAAAACCTCTCGAGAGCACGCCTCACGGTTATTGAGCGGACTAGAGCTGATGGCCGACAATAACTACCAACTTATGAACGCGTTACGGGTCCTGGTAGACAAGGGTGATTTCGAAACCGCTAACGAACAACTCTGCCGAGAAACCGGGTATTCAGTTTCTCAGGATGTCGAACTCTATATGCCTCGGATTGTCGACAATGATAGTGCCGCCCACCCCAAAAATTTGATTAGCCTCCTCGCTCAGAATTATCAAAAGGCCGTGGCAGGGGGCTATGAAACTCATTTTCTAACCCATTGTTTGGGGGAAGGGGGGGTATGCTATCAGGCTATGGCCATGGAAATTATAGGCTACAAACCCCCGTCTTCAAGGCTAGACGTGATGTCTAAAGCAGATTTTTCTGAAAAGTTTCCAGCGCTCCCTGAGGACGACTATTTCAGTTATTTATATACGACTTTTTCCAACGGGCAGATCGAACCGTTTCGAACGTGGAAAGGCATTTCTGAAACTGTGCCCGATGAGACAATCTTGCAATCCCAAGACTTTATCCAATGGCAGTCGTATTTGGGGTTTGGTCGGGGATTTGTCCAATTACTCAGGGATTTGGCTTTTTCAAAAGACGAAATCCATACCATCGTAAGCGGTCTTCAAGCCAATGAGATCCTCCCCCAAAACCTTACCCTCCACCAACTCACCCAAACAGGATTCGAGCGCACCCTAGTGGCCCTTGTGGAAAACCTGCTTGGCCACCGTATTGAGTGCCTATTCAGAACGGGGCAAGACGACCTCAGAGGAATGGCTGGATTGGAAAGAACCTTTGATACGATCTCCAAAGGAAAAAAATCTGTTCCCGTTGTGCTACTCCATTCTCAAGTTCCCTTTGAGGTGTACGCCAGAACCTTCTCTTCAGCAGGTATTTTTATTGATTTACACAACACTAAACTCATCATAGGAAGTAAACAGGATTTTGGATCCGATCGATTGAGAGAAGTCGTTGACACCCAAGACTTTCGGGCAATCACGGATGAGGATCAGAAGCTTAGATATATTGAACGTGCCTTTGGATTGAAACCCGGTAGTCTTTTGGGGTCGATGGAAGAGGTTCAAGACAAGCTTGACGAGATCGGATTACGACGACAAACACCTCAAGACGACAAAGCGAGTAAATATGCTCTGCCAAACTCTAGGATACCACGTGAGCGGCTGATAGACCCTGATTTGGTGAGTGAAAAACTTGCAGAATTACAGAAGGCAGAGAGGACGCTCGAGACCCTTCAACTCAAAGCCGCCTTACGAAAACTATTATGCTTGACTGGCCCTGAACAAACCCGATACCTCGATAGGGCGTTCTCAGAACCCGGACTCGCACTCCAAAAATATAGCAGCGCAACGACCTTAAGGCATAATGAACAGCTCACCTTGTTTGATCCCCATGATATTACAGCTGTCTATGTTAATTTAGGATTGCCGGGCACCTATGCTCAATCTCTAGGCTTGCAAGACGAGATTGCGAAAGTCAATGGCGGAGAGAGACTGCCCTTGGTTCTCTATTCCCCTCAAGAGGTGGCCATTGCAGAAGTTTCAAGAGAAACCCTAGGTGAAATCGAGAGATTCTTCCTAGCGCTACTTCAAAACCCTCAAAAAATGGCCCAAGACATTGCCCAGTTTATAGAAAGGCATCCCCAGTTACGGCCAATTGCCCACCATATTAAGGAAGAGGCTTATGGCTATGTACTCCAGTCCCTTCTCACTAGCGGTAGGGTTACGGAGTGCGTCACTCTCGCTACAACATCGACACAGGATCAAGAAGACCGGCAACTTATTCAAAAAGCATTCCTCCAAACCCTCTCTTCATTAACTAAGGCTACTAAAACGGTTTCGTTTCTGATCCCTTTTTTAAAAGAATTAACGCCGTTTTTGGTGACGATGCTTGGGCCCACAGTTAGTCATCCTCTCAAACTACTTGCTGTTACTGCGATTTCGAATATCTCAACTCATGAGGAGGCCCTGGCCCCATTTTCCAAAAATCCAGCTCTGATTCAGGCCTTAGTTGACGTACTGAAGGATGTCTCACCACTCGCAAAAGAAAATGCGGCATGGGCGATTGCGCATATCTCAACTCTTGCGGAGGCTCGGGCCCTATTTGCCAAAAATCCAGCTCTGATTCAGGCCTTAGTTGACGTACTGAAGAATGGCTCTCCACCCGCAAAAGCAATCTCTGCATGTGCGATTATGAATATCGCAGCTCATGCGGATGCCAAGGCCTTATTTGCAGAAAATGAAGCGCTCATCGGAGCCTTAGTTGACGTACTGAAGAATGGCTCTCCACCCGCAAAAGAAAAAGCGGCATGGGCGATTTCGAATATCTCAACTCATGCGGATG
>JAHFCZ010000037.1 GCA_023249285.1 bacterium
GGTCGTGGGGCACGCTCCCTCTCTACCCTTCCGGTTGTTGGGAAAGCCATGCGTGGCATGTCTTGGATCGGCCGAGGTTTGAAGGGATTGATACCCGATGCGGATGGCTTGCGCATTGTGACGGGGGGGCGTGGCCATTTCCAACTTCAAGAGTTGCAGCAAGCGCAGCGTGAGCGTGAGCTGGGGTTGGATAGTGGTGTGACCGCGACTCGGTTAATGGACTTTGTCGGAGAAGTTTCAGGAAACCACGTTTATGATCGATTTAACGCCTTGGGTGCGGCGACGGACTTACAGCAACGCCCCTTTGGTGCAAATGCCCTGTGGTCAAAAATGGGGGCCTATGCGTCGCGTGTGGAGTTGAGCATCCGTAAGGCGGATAGCGTGGCGTTGGATAATGACTTAAAAGAAATGGCGAAAGAAGTGCAAAAGTTTGCCATGAATATGTCCCGGATGATTGAGCGGGGATATGCCGGGCGTGCAGCACAACAGTTTATGGACTTTATGTCGGCGCAAGTGACCCAGTTTCCGAACGAAACGCGGCAGGCATTGGTGGGGCTTTTTGGGGCCGCGATGTTCCAGGAATTTGCCGCGCATGCCTTGGGGCAAGGTGGGTCTGGTGCCGAGAAGAATGTGACCGATAAATACCGGGTGTTCTTGGGTGAATTTATGAACCAATCTCGGCGTCGCACTGCGAGTTCCAAGGATTTACAAACCTTGGTTGATACAGTGCTGCAGCAATCTTTGGCGCCCGTGGACAGGGCTTCCGACATTGCGGATTTCAGAACGACCAATACGGAATCTTGGAAAGAGGCTTGGGCGAGTAATAAATTTGATAAAGATTTCTTGGTGAGTACCTTTTATGGTAATTCTTCTCGAACTGGCATTGATATTTCGACGACGCAGTCTGCTTATGCGACGATGTTTGGGCAATCTGGGGTTGGGACAGCGTCGAGTGTGCAAAATGCCTTGGCAGAACGTACCCGTCAGCGGTTGATGGCCTCAGGTATGGCGGGCGAGGTGTTGGCTGGGATGTCGACCAAGGCCTTTAACGATACGATTACCCAATTTAGCTTGTCTGAGCGTTCAGCCTTGGCTGAAAGCTTGGGACTGGAAGCGGGTGGGATGAGTGCTAAAGGGATTCAGGCTTATTTTGCTGACCGAGCCGAGCTGGTGCAACAATCCGATCCGATTATGAGTCGGTTATATGCCAAGATGGGCGAAGGGGAGCAAGGGTCTTTGTTTGAGGATGGATCTACCTCCTCATGGAAGGACGCGTATGAAAACGCCCGTCAGGATCAAGAGGTCCGGGCCAAAATGGCGTTAAGACGATTGATGGATAGCTCACGAATCGATGATCCGAGCAAGGCCTTGATGGCGGCGGCAGTCTCTCGTGCGACGCAAGAGACGGGCGGTAGCCTTGATCTTTCAAGCCAGGGTGTGGCCTCTGATATTCAAGCGGTGACTGGGCATGGGGCTGCAGTTCCTGGGGTATTGCGCCACAATGTGGTCTCTTCGAACAACGTATTTCGGGGGATTTTACAAGATTCCCAGAGCGGGACTCCCGGTGCTGGTGTGGCCGAACGCTTGCAACGGGTCAAGGATAAAGTGACCACCCAATCTACGCCCCGAGGCGAGGGAGAAGCCCCAGCGATACCGAAAGCTTTGATTCGGGATCTGATGGAAGTGCAGGGCGAATTGGCGGATATGGCGCGTACAGCTCCTTTTAGCCGAGTGATCGGGGGGGGTGCCGCTGATTCCGGGGAAGCTGCGACCCTGGCAGCCCTGATTGGGACCTTGATTGCGGGTGCGGATGAGACGAATAAAGTTGAATTGAATAGTTTCTTGCGGCAGTTCGGACGATTGCTTCAGGCCAGTGACGCGGGTGAAGCCTTGCAAGGCTTTTTGAACGGGAGTGTGGGGAGTGACGATAGCCGTGTTCCGACTGCGTTGCGTATTGCCGTTGACTCCAGTGCCGACGCGAAAGCGGCCTATGAGCAATTCCGAAGGGGATTGGATACCCGTGTGGTGGCACAACATAATGCGGGCGCATCCTTTGAAGCGGGATTAACCGATCCACAGGATCTGGCCCTCGAGCCCTCCGATCGCGAAAATCAGCTCGTAGCAGATTTGGAAAAACGTCGTCAGTTAGAGGCGGTGTCTGCTACTTTGAATGAACAAGCGGCGACGACCTTGTCGCGTGGTCAGATTGAGGATGGGGCTTTGTCTCGGTTGTTGACAACGCGGTCTGGTCAAAAAGCCTTGGCGGAATTGATCTTGCAATCCTATGCCTATGGGGCTGACACGACCAATGCGTTGGTTAAAACTGTGACGGATTTATATAGCTTGTCTGGATTTAAACCTGATAGGACCAGATTCGGTGAGGTCTTGTCCCAAAGTGCCCAGGATTATCATCAACTTCAAGTGGGCCAGGCGCCTCTATTTCGCCCCAATTATCCACCATCGGACAAGGTTGATTATTTTGCAGATCTGTATAAAGGGGTGGTAGTGCCGGTCTTCAATGGCCTCAAACTCGGCCTTGAAACGGGTGCGAAGGGTGGGACGACTCAGGCCCGGCGTGCCACGATTGACCAGATTACGGCGATCCCCCAACAGAATACCCGAGAGGTCTACGCACGCGATACCTTAAAAGAACTGGCTACCACGGATCCGTCTGCGGCCGTTGCCTTTACCCGAGAGATTGCAACGAACCCCCAATTAGGGCCTGCCTTCGCGCTCAGCGCGTTTAGGCGTCTCCAAGGGACGATCGCGCCCGCCTTAACCACAACGGGGTTGGCGACGTCTGCAATGGAAACCTTGCAGGGTCTTCGAGGTATGCTGGAGCGCCCTGACATCGATGTGGCTTGGAATGCAGCCATGGCGGCACCGGATGGGAGAGTTTCCACGGTGCAAGCCCAGGCTTTGCTGGCATTGACGGCCTTGGATACTGAAGTTAAGGGCCGTCAAGGACAGTTAACGGCGTCTGCTGCGGCATTTTCGAAAACGATACTGAATTCTGAAACTTTAACGGAGAGATTCTCTGATCCTAAAAAGGAGAGGGTGGCTCCTGGGGTGCAACAGGCGGTTAGGGCAGGCTTTTCTCCGGTCCACACGGTTGCCGATTTGAAAACGGGGGTTGCAGGATTGGAAGCGGCGATGGATGGCCTCAAGCCTCGCGTGAACGGTATTTTAGATGCCCACACTAAGGCCTCTAAGCCAATCGATCGCACTGGATTTGACCAATTTATGCGGGGTAAAGGAGTCTCTGATGCGGATCGTGAGGCTTGCTTAAAAACGCTTTCTGCACCGAACCCCAAAATGCCGGATCAATTGGGGACTTCGGGTCAGATTGTTGCACGGATGCCCAAGCTTACGGTGCCAGGTGTTCCGGATCAAGCGGCTGCAAAGGCCCAAATTTTGGCGTTGGTTGAAGACTATCGAAAATCGTTGACTCCTCCCTTGAATCGTGAGGGCTTTGAAGCCTTACTTAAGCGGGATATGCGGTTAAATGAGGCCCAACAAGGGCAGGTTTTGGATGCGCTTTTTGGTAAACAAGTTCGAGATATTGGGGCCTTGGATGCGGTTTTGGATCGGGTGGTATGGCCAGGTGATGCGGCGGCTCAGGCGGCTGCAAAAGCACAAGTGCGTGCCATTTTGGCTGTTGACTTAAAAGATGTTGAGGCGGCGCCACAGGGCCCAACACCTGCGGTTACGGCCCGTTTAGCTGAATTGAAAGATTCAGCAAATACGGTGTTGCCCGGGTTGTTTGGGTCGTTCTGGGATTCCAGAGTGACGACCCCCGCGGATCGTATGGCGCTGCTCACTTTGGTGACTAAAGATCCGACGCTGGATCCGAAAGGGCGATTGCATGCGATCTTGGCGCATGTGCCGGACGCGCAACTGGATCTCACGGGATTGGATGCGGGCTTTGTGACCCAATTGAAAGATGCGCGTATGATCGATGATGCCGGGCGTGTGAAAGTGGGCGGCACAACGGCGGCCTTGCAAGCGCAAATCGCGACCTGGAATGCGGTGCCGGGGCAACTGATTCAGCCTGCGGATGAAACCCGTATTTTAGCGGCCAGTCGGGATGCCCAAAAAGCGAACTTGGATGCGCGTGAAGCCCAGGTGACCGAGATGATGGCGAATGTTTCGACCACGGTAGAATCGTCCTCAACGAAGATGGCGATGATGGAAAAACTGGCGGCGCCGCTTTCCGATATTCGGGATCGTAAAGAAGGCTTGTTTGGGGATTTGCGCAAGATGGCGGATTCCGTTAAAACCAAGTCCTCCCGACAAATGGATCCGGTGAGCTGGGATACGCCGCCGCAATGGCTGCGTGAGTATGAGGCCATGGGTAAATTGATTACCATGCACGAAGCGTCGTTTAAAGCGCTTCTGGGGGCGGACTATGATGCCTTGACCCAAGCGACGGAGAACGTCCCTGCATTGGGGGTTCGTGGTGGCAATATCCCTGAAAATATGTGGCGGATGATCCAGGTCTTGGATACAGCGGCTCAACGCATTGAAGACCAAGGCCGGAACCGCAAAACGGATATTAAAAACTTACGCCAAGCGGCCCAATCTTTAGCGTGTACCCTCTTGGATCAACAATTGCGGGGGACGTTTCCACTCCCAGGTGAAAATGCGGGGTTGAGTTCGACGTCTTCTTGGGCGTTTTTGAAGACGAAGGTCCATGGGAATGATCCTCAGGATCGACGGACCCCACTGGGCTATACACGGCCGCTCCTCAATCAACCCGAGATGTTGACCCGATACAAACAGATTTTGGATGCCCCGGGTGGGGATGCACAACTCCGTGCTGATTTGTTGGATTTTGGGGATATGATTAATGTGACCCACATTACAAACGATCCTACCAAGCAGTTCCAATTGGCCCAGTCTTTGGATCAACTCCAACATTTCCCAGGTAAACAAGGGGAGATTTTGGAGTTATTTAACCCTCAAGATCAAGCCTCCGTGCTTGGTGTGATGGATCAGCGGATGCCCGAAATGCGCGATCCGGATGTTCGTCGTGCCCGAACGGCAGAGCTCTTGCGGACCCAAACCAAGGCCCAAACCGATTCGGATGGGACTGCGCTGGATCTGACGCCGTTGTGGCAGTCTATGGGACTTCAACCTGGCGATGTAGGGCAAATTGCGCTGGCCCATCACCAACTTTTTGAGGGCGAAACGGCCAGTCTCGCCAGACGAACGAGTGAAATCGCTCAGCATAAAGACAACTTGGCTAAAGCACTGGCCAAAGACTCTGGGAACTTTGACCTTCAAATAGATAATGCGCGACAGGTGAGCGCTATGGACGCGGAACTGGTTGGGATACAGGCTCGGCAAGCAGGTCTTCCCGAACGTCAGGCAAGCTTTGAAACCTATATGCAAACACGATTGAGGGTGACCCCTGCGGAAGTTCAGACTGAGCTAGCACGTATGACGACTGTGGGGCAACAAGCCGCCAATCCTGCTGAATTCCAGATTCAATTTAATGCAAAAGCCTTTGCGGATCCGAAATCTGCGAACGTTGAAATCCATCATTTCTTTGAAGAGACTCGAAAGCCGGATAATGATCCTGCAGTATTGTTGAACATCCTCGGTGCGATGCTCCAATCCCAAGAGGGACGAGATGCGTTCTTGTATGCCTTGAATCCAGGGCCAGCCCAAGCCGATCAAGCTGTGGGTCGGCAATACCGACAAGATTTGCTGGCGCTTTTGGCGCATCCTGACATTAAGGGTAACCAGCAGTACGACGGCTTGGTGAAATTAACGGTAGACCGTCTAGGCGTGTCTTATCGGGATGTTCAAATGGATCAACGCGTGGATGCGCAACACCCTTACGTGATTGCCCAATGGATGCGCACGCATCGTGATGTGGGCCCCCTCGCCCCGGAGATGATGGATCGCGTGGTCCAAGCCGCGTCAGGCCCTAATGGTATTGTGAAAGACTTAGCACCGGTGTTGATGGGGGACCAGGACTATACAGATCGCTTGGTAGGGCAACTGGCATCAGGGAATGAGGCCGAGCAGCAACAAGCTACCAAGACACTGTCTTCATTTGGCCATCATCCGAAGTATGTATCTGGGGTGATTTCTCAGGCCTTGAACGAAGCCCCAGATAAGGCCGGTGTGATGAATGCGGTCTTCGGGCAGCCGGACTTTATGGCCCATGAGGGGAATCGTCGGTATTTGCCTGGCATAATCAACGATGTCTTCTCAAAGGCGACGACTGATATGGGGGCCGTTGTGACAGACTTCTTGGCGCAAGACACACGTGTGGGTGGGGTGCAGATGAGCAAGACCCAGCTGGTGCAATTTTTCCCTGATCAAGGGCAGCGGGATGCGGCATGGACTGCCTTGAAACCTTTATTGGATGACCAAAAGCAATTGTCTGGCAAGCAACTGGCTGCGGCAATGGCGATTCCAGGCGCAACCGATGCGGCTACTGGTCAGGCAACGCCGTTTGGCGAATTCTTGCAAAGTATCACGTATCAAGGCCAAGGGATGGTGATGTCTCGGGCAGATCTGGCCAAACATCTTCCGACAGGGACACCGCCTGAGAAGGCTCAAAAGATTTGGGATTCGTTGCATGTGTATTTGGATGCGAATCAGCAGCTTCCACGAACCGCGCTTGATCGATTGGTTCAGGACTCCGGGAAAGACGCATTTCGTGTCGCGCATCCAGACTTGAAGCAAGCGATGCAAGATCCGGCGTTTAAGGCATATTTGCAGGCGTCCGCAACGGATGTGAAGCCAACCGTCACGCCGCTGGTCCGTGACGCGTTAAAGCCGTTTGCTGAGGGTGCAGCGTCCGCTGGTACGGGCTCCCCTGTTGGGCCCCTCTCAGCTGGGGATAAGCCCTCCCAGGGATTGCGTGACTTGATGAATGCTTTGGATGCTGCAAAGGCCCGCGAGGTGACCCAGGCTGAGGCTGTGGCCATGTTGCGGGATGCCCGACTTCACTTTGAAGCGGCTTCGGATGTGCAAGGTGCGAGGCCTGGACCTGAGGGGATGTCCTGGGCACAGCGACAAATTGGGCTGGCCAGGCTTATGAACACGGCACTTTTGGATAAATTGGCTGCGAAAGCGGGGCCTGAAGCGAAGGATGACTTGCGTGTTGTCCGAAACCGGGCCTCTGGGATGACCACGACAGAGTTGTATTATTCCCTGGGAAATGAGAAGGCTAGTAAGGCCTTTGTGCAATCGGATTTGAGCTTGGCGCAGGTTCGTGCGACGTTGGAGACGGATCCTCATTCACTGAAACGTCCGGAGTTACTTAGGTTATTGATGGGCGCTGTGCCAGGGGGTAGGGCAGATCAAACCCTATTGTCTGCGTTGGAATCTAAAGCGGTTGAGGGGCAAGGGTCCGCTGGGGATTCGATTGCAATTCGGACCGCACTGTTCAAAGATGTGATGCGGGTGGCCGCCTCTTTGGGTAAAAAGACAGGGCGTATTTCCAAGGAGGAAATTTCTGAGTTTTTAGCAATGTTGGGGGAACGAGCTCAATTTTTGACGGATGATCAACGTCTCAGTGCAATGCAAGCGTTAACGAAGGCTATGCCCCGTTCTGGTGATGAGGTGACCCGTGTGGTCAACGCGGTTCAGAATCAGTTCCCCATTACACATGAAGGGGATATGCAAGGCATGCAAAAGCAACTCCTCCTCTTGCGTGGCTTGATGGTGGATCATGCGTCTAGTTTGAAAGTGATGGATGCGTTGTATTCCCCAAGTGGATTTGTTCGCAATGAACGGGATATGAATTTACCCGTTCGGATGGGTACAGATGGCCAAAATACAGCCCAGTGGGAATTGATGTTCAATGTGGTGGATCATATCATTACGTGGCATACCCCGAAAGCCCCTTCCCCACTGCATGTTCGGGTTCAGTCGATTTTGGTCAAAAACGTGGATCATGTGGCCCGACGGTTGGCTGAATTGGAAGATCAGGCGGATGAGGCTTCTTACTTGGATACGGACAAACCCCTCAATTACAACAAGGTGGCCAAGCCCAAATATGGGGACCCGTCTCAATTGTTGCGGTATGTGTGGCATTGTGTGGCGGATGCCAAATTGGATCACCAGTTTATTGAGGCACTCCAACACGACCTTTGTTTTGCAAAGACTGTAGAGAATCGTGGATTTCTCCGACAAGGGCGGGATAACTTTTGCCGGGTTCTCAATACGTTAGTCGAGTTGAACCTGGAAATGGGAAAACCTGCGGATATTTTCTTCCAATTTCTCCAGAATTCAGACCCGACCTTACAAAGTGCGTCGGTGCAGTCTTTCCGAGATATTTTGCCGTTTAGCCATCAGGAAGATTTGGTGGATGCGGATCGGGGTGGGACAGAAGCATTGTTGAGAGCCCTGCAAAAATCCGGTCAGATTGTGATCGTGGGGGATCAAGTGTATACCACTGACAGATTTAATAAAGATAAAAAGCTCTATGACCCTGCAAAAGTGGCGAATGACCCCATTTGGAAAGATATTTTTACCATGTGCGTGGGTGAGGCAAATGCCTTTGGGGTGAACAAGACTGGGAATCCGGCGACCGTTGAGGTCTTGGTTCGGGAGCGTTTGGGTGTGATGACCCCGTTGGCGGCCATGTCCCCTGAATTTCAAGCGAGGGCGACTGGAACGCCTGGAAGCACTACTTTGGGCAAAGATGTGTCCCTGGTTCAGATGCAAAATCGGGTCCAGCTTTACAAGCGCGATATGAAAGATAGCTTAGAACCAAAAAAACGTGAGGCTGCCGAGGTCTTATTCGATACGATGATCTTGGACTCTCCGGATTCCTTGCGTGGGGCGTTAGGTGGACATGGCTTTACGCCGACGGATTTTGCGGACTTCCAAGTTGGAGATGCGGCAGCGCGTAAGGATCTTCGAAGCAAATTTGAGACAGCTTTGAATGCATTGACGGCCTCTGAAAAGGCCAAGGGAGCTGGCGGGCAAGCCGCGCTGATGGACCAATTGGTGACAAAAGGGTACCTGGAAAAACGTGCGAATGGCGGGTATTACCCCACGACCCAGTACCACCCTCATGAAGTTATGGACTTGCGTGGGACCTCAGTTCACATGGCGTTTCTTGAGGTGCCTGTGCCTGTGGATCCGGGTTCGGGTGCAACAGAGGCCCAGAAGACTCAGTTCAAAGCGGACGTGAAGGCGTATGAGGATGCGAAACAAGCCTATGCGCAGACGGAAAGCCAACTTCGTGCGGCGATCTTTTACAGGCCGGAATTGTTACGGGAATTTCAATCGGTTTTGCGTTGGACCCCCCAAGTCATGTGGGACAATCTGGATGATGTGGCCATGGCCTTTGTTCGTAAGAGTGGGGTGCCACCGAAGAGTCAAATTTTACGTCGCGCTATGAATGGAACGCCGCAGGATCAGGCCATGTTGCCCTGGATTATGGCGATGTATCACATGAAAGTGGCGTCTTTCCCCTTGGGTCAACCTTTCCAACCGCCTAGCTCGCACCGGGATTTGGTGATGATGTCCAGCCCAACAGAGCTCCATGATTTGATGGGACGCTTAACAGGGCGTGAAAAAACCTGGGTGGTGTCTTGGCTCTTTGATATTCAAAAAGGGACTCGAAAAGACACGATTGATGATACCGTGACCCACAGTGCAGAGCAGGCACGGGGGCTCATTCAGACCTTCTTTAATGATATCCCACCCATCAGCAGAATGGCTGAACATCCTCCTTATACCGGGAGCGCGTCTAAAGATCGGGATGTGTTAGAGGCGTTGATGGCCATGCATAATGCAGACCCACGCTTGTTCAAGGAACATTACTTGCTTCAATCGCCGTCGGATCGAAAGAAAATTGATAAATTCCTGGGTAAAATGGGCTTCCATTATGCTGAGATGTGGGAGTCGGGCGGCAAGCCTTTGTCTGCTCTCAACCGTCAATTTTCATGGATAGAGGCTGAAGATCCCAAAGCATTAGTGGGTGCGACGGTTATGCCGATGGGCGCTAATTTCCCGGCAGCACCCTTTTTCCCATCTGGCGCTGTGGTGGCATCGGTGGTGCCTGATGTGCCGGGCGCTAAGTCATACACTGTTAGCTTTGAAGGTACGCGGGCGACGACGGTGATCACGAGGCCGAAGACCGAAGGCGGGGCATGGACCCTCAAGCAAGACAGTAATGAGATCCAGGTTTCTGCCAAGCATTTGTCGATGGTATTCCCCATGGATGTGGGGCAGCTTGACCCTCATAAACCTGTGCGGAATGCCTTTAAAGAGCAGCTTGAATCTATTGTAACCCGTGATGGTGGGATTGAGGCTGACGGGACTGTTAAAATGCTGGCTCTGGCACGTTCAGAGGGAAAATCGGTATTGGATGTATTGAGTGCACTGGCACAAATGTCCAGTGAAGGTCGGATGGCGGGGTCTTCGGCTTCTGATCCGCTGGTCGACCAGCGGTTTATGGACAAATTTAATGAGGCTGCGAAAGCTCGGGGTGTGAACCCAGGGGAATTTTTGTTTGCGATGAGTGCCGCATGGGAGCCTGGAACTGCTTGGGGTACCGATCCGAAGACTTGGCCCCCAACAGGGTTGCCTACTCTGGCCTATAAGGATCATCGTGATGCGCATGGGAATCTGACTTATTCGGGGCCAGTGGTGATCGTGGGTGAGCCCCAAGCCTTGAACGTCGCGGTGGAACTTTTGAGCCGAGGTACGGAAGCCTCTCGGATTATGTTTACAAGCAAGGATCAGGCTGGATTCCAAACGCGGGTTGCACAACGGGTGGCTGAGGCGGAGGGACAACCGTTTGCGTTTGGTGGTCACGGGCTACCTGGGTTACACCAAGAGGATGACACCATGAGTATTGGCACCCCTGCAGACAGGGATACAGACTCGCTTCTACCGGAGTCTGATACCCTTAGTGTGGGGCCTGAACTACCTCCACTACCTCCACGTAATCCTCCACGTCGAAGCGTTTCTGAAGAAGCTCTGGCTCCGCGGCCGCGGCCTGTTCTGTATGATAGCGTTACTCCAGGACAGCCTGGAGCGCCTGAGTATGATGCGGGCAATATGCCTGATGATCCCCTTTATGCGCAATCGCAACCACGGCAGAGTGCGCCTGGTCCGGCACTTCCACCTAAAAGAGGAGTGGCTCCTGTGTATGATCTGGGATCTGATGGTGATGGGTCTGGTGGAGTGCCTGCGTATGCCAATCGACCTGGTGGACAGGATCCTGCGTATGATGCCGCGACAGGTGGTCCTGCTGGAGAGCCTGTGTATGCCAATCGACCTGGTGGACAGGATCCTGCGTATGATGCGGCTACGGGACGTAGTCCTGCTGGAGCGCCTGTGTATGACAATCTGACGGGGCAGCCTGCTGGAGGGCCTGCGTATGATGCGGCTACGGGACGTAGTCCTGCTGGAGCGCCTGTGTATGACAATCGACCTGCTGGGCCTGCGTATGCCAATGCGACGGATCGGCCTGATGGTGGCAATTATGATAATTTCCCGAATGGGCATATGATGCAGGGGCCTAATGTCGGCGCTCAGCATCTGTATGACGAGCTGGGTGATCTACCTGATCGCAATTACGAAACCGTTTCACCGAGTGGAAGCGTTCGCGGAGGAAACAATGTTGGAGGTGGCCCCGTATATGATCTTGGAACTGCGGACGGGCCGCCACAAGTGCAAGTGGTGCGAGGCCCAGATGGCGTTCCCAGAGTCTATGATCTCGGAGGTGGTGCTCAGGCGTCGCCGGATCCGGATTATGTGGAAGCAAGCCCTTCACGGTCGGGTCCGGTATACGATCAGGCGTCGAACTTGACTACTCAAAGAGCTGGTGGCCCCGTATATGATCTTGGAACTGCGGACGGGCTGCCACAAGTGCAAGTGGTGCCAGGCCCAGAGGGCGGTCCTCCCGTACTCTATGATGTTGCAAATGCGGAAGGGGTAAATACGCGGCAGGCAGACTACGCTCTGGCGTCGCCGCGTACGGATTATGTGGAACCCAGAACCCCGAGTCCCGAGGGGCCGCCGCCTGTTCCCCGTCGTTCGAGTTCTCCTGGCTCTGGCTCCGCCACTGAGATGCCTCCAGAAGTGCGTGCAGCGATGGGAGAACAACAAAAGATGGAAGAGGCGGTTGCTCTTGCCCAACATGAGTTGCTGCTACTTTTGCGGAGAAATCATTCGGCTGCCGAAAAGGCAGTCGCCCTTGGAAACATTGAAAATGCGGAGAGTGGTGTGAAGAAGGCGAAAACAGAACTTCGAGCTACCATTAGATCGAGTAGAGGCGGATCTCCACCAGCGAGTCCTCCAACGGGTCCGTTACCAGGTATTGTAGATATTCCAGGTATTCCAGAGGAAGAAGGCTATATGGTTCCTGTGCCGCAAGCTCCCCCTCGTCCAAGTTTGGCTGGTTCCCCCGTAACTGGGCCGACTCCTCCAGAGTCTGTCTATGAGGAACCTGTGCGGGTTGCCGATCGAGAAGGGCCGTCGTTAGGAGATGGGATAACAAGTGCGCTTGATGGCGCTCGAGCGGCTAGAGACGAGGCACAATTTGATGACGAATCTGGATCTGGTTCGGAAAGCAAAAGTTTCAAACGGATGCTAGCAGCGCGTGCGGCAGCAGCACAACGCCAATCTGGTGATCAACCTCGCGGGCCCGGATCTGTAGGTGGCATTGTGTAACCTGGTTTTAAATACGCTATACTGGGGGGGATGACTACCCCCCTGGATGCCTTATCGTCTGACCATCAGCTTATCCCTGTGCCCGAGGCCTTTTCTCGGCAAGCTGTCGTGCAGACCAATGCCTATCAGGTGCGTGCGACCCAAGATCGATTGGGGTTTTGGGAAGACCGGGCGAAAGAGTTGGTGTGGACCCGGCCCTGGACCCAGGTTTTAGACTGGCAAAAGCCGTTTGCGAAGTGGTTCGTGGGCGGGCAGCTGAATGCCTGTGTGAACTGTGTGGATGCCCAAATTGAAGCGGGACGGGGTGCCAAAGCGGCCTTTATTTGGGAAGGGGAAGACGGGCGTGTTCGCACCCTGACCTACACCCAATTGGGTGAGGCGGTGAACCGATTGGCGGATCGACTCCGTCACCAATTTGACGTGAAAAAAGGGGATCGGGTGACCCTGTATTTACCCTTGATTCCCGAGCTTGCGATTGCGGTGCTGGCTTGTGCGCGCATTGGGGCGATTCACAGTGTGGTCTTTGGTGGGTTTAGTGCCTTATCGTTACGGGATCGGATTTTGGATTCGGATTCCAAGCTGGTGATCACCGCAGATGGTGGCTATCGGCGTGGAGAGATTATTCCGTTGAAGGCCACGGTGGATGAGTCCTTGTCGAGTCCCACGGCTGTGACCCATGTTTTGGTGGTGCGGCATTTGAATACTGAAACGGCGTGGGTGGACGGACGAGATGTGGACTATGCGGCTTGTGTGGCAGCAGGGTCGACCACTTGTGCGCCCGAGGCGATGGACAGCGAGGACCCGCTTTTTATTCTTTACACCTCCGGCACAACCGGAAAACCTAAAGGCATTATTCACAGTACTGGGGGCTACATGACCCACGCAAAATATTCGACCCGCGTCGTCTTTGACTTGCAAGAGACGGACCGGTACTGGTGCACAGCGGATATCGGCTGGATTACCGGACATACGTACGTGGTGTATGGGCCTTTGGCGAATGGGGCGAGCGTGTTTATGTACGAAGGGGCCCCGGATTTCCCCGACAAAGACCGATTTTGGGCCTTGATTGCCAAACACCAATTGACGATTTTTTATACGGCGCCGACCGCGATTCGGGCTTTTATGAAGTGGGGAACGGAGTTTGTTGCGGGACATGACTTGGGATCGTTGCGTTTGCTGGGGTCGGTGGGCGAGCCTATTAACCCGGAGGCTTGGCTCTGGTATCACACGCATATCGGT
>JAHFCZ010000001.1:0-14605 GCA_023249285.1 bacterium
CATCAGGAAGCCAAAAATGAGGCTGAGTGCGGTGGATAAAAATTTCATGGAGGTATCTTTGTGAGGGCGTTAAGCGGCGTGGGTGGAGAGGTTTTTGAGCATTTTTAAGGTGGTGCCCTTGCCTTTGATCGAGTTGATTTCGGCCTCGTCCATCAACGATTGGATGAAGACAAGCCCGAGCCCTAACCCAAAATCTTCTGGGGAGGAATTGGATTTTTCGGCCTTGATATTTTCGGTGGTGTTGAAGCCTTTGCCATGGTCTTGGACGATCATTTCAAGGCTGGCGTCGTGGAGGATGAACTCGATTTCGATCTGGCCTTTGGCATCTGCTTGGTAGGCATGCTGGATGGCGTTGGTGCAGGCCTCGGAGAGTGCGACTTTGATGTCTTCAATGTCCTCGATGGTGAAATTCATGCGAGCAGCTACCCCAGATACGGCAAGTCGGACCACTGAAATAAATTCAGCGGAGGCGGGGATGCTGAGTTGAACACGTTGGGGGCTGGGCATGAAACTCCTCCGATTAGGCAGGCACGTCAGCGAGGTTGGCGTGAATGATAATGTTTTTCTTGGTCAGGCCGGAAAGATCAAAGATTTTGAGGACTTGGGGTTGGGTGGTGATGATGTGGACGTGGCCCTGTTTTTCACCCAATTGGCGGGCGGCATGGGCAATGACGCCGAGGCCGGTACTGTCTAAATAATGGACTTGATTTAGGTCGAGTACAAACTGGGCAACGCCTTGGGCCAACTGCTCTGAGAGGGTTTTGTGGAGGTCTGGACAGGTGTGTAGATCGATTTCCCCATGAACGCGAATCACGTCTTGGGAATTTTGATGGTCAATTTGGATGGAGAAGTGTGACATGCTCCCAGTGTATCATGGGGGGCCTTCAGTTTTGAAGACCCTGAATTAGGCTCTGTTGCGAAATATCCAAATGATCCCATTTTCGGCTTCCGACATCATACTTGCCGCTCGCCTAAGGCTCCCGAGCCTCGTTTATACGGGGCTTGCGTCGCCCCCTCGTCCGAAATAAATTCGTCCGAGCCTCCCCCTCATTTCCTGCTTCGCTACGCTACATTTTAAGCATCGGTCGGTCAGAACAAGTCTGGTCCTTCCTCATTTGGAAGAACCAAACCGTGTCAGCCGAGAAACGGGCCCTTTGGACATTTCTCTAACATCGCTTTTTCTAGGTTTTTGTCATTTCGCAACAGAGCCGAAGTGCTTAACTCCGCAGGAAAAGACGCTCTAATTTGCTGCGGTCAAAGGTGATGGAGACGGGGCGGCCATGGGGGCAGGTGTCTCGGTCGGGAATGGCCAAGAATTCGTGGATTAAGGCGTGGACTTCGAGGGGACTTAGGGGATTCCCTGCTTTGATGGCGGCTTTGCAGGACCGGATTTGGAG
Organism: bacterium; assembly: GCA_023249285.1. GTDB lineage: Bacteria > Margulisbacteria > Marinamargulisbacteria > SXXA01 > JAHFDB01 > JAHFCZ01. The sequence continues at coordinate 1,398 of JAHFCZ010000001.1, forward strand.
CTGGGCGCGACGCTCGCTTTCAAGGTCAATTTGGGTGACCCCGTCATGGCGAAGATCGCTTAAGAGCCCAATCAAAAATGGCGTGAGGGAGACCCGCTCCCAAGCGAGGGGGATTTCGCGGATGACGAGGGTGTCGGGCCCGAATTCTTCAATCATAAAGCCCAATTCGATCAATTGAGAGTGGACTTGGGCAAAAATACCCATTAAATCGGCGGGGAGATGGACGGTTTCGGCACTCATCAGCGGTTGGGTGTGGGGGGTATGGAGTTGGGTTTTGAGTTTCTCGTATAAGACGCGCTCGTGGACCGCGTGTTGGTCGAGAAGGGTGACCCCGGAAGAGGACTTGATGACGATGTATGTGTCAAATATTTGAAAATATTCTAGTTTATGATTGTAATTTGGGGAGAATAGGGTGAGGCTTTGGGGGACTACCCCGTCAGTCTGCGGCTGCCACCCTTGAGAGGAGGGGCCGAGGGAAAAGGGTGAGGATGGGGATGAGGATGGGGATGAGGGGAAGGGGGGTGATAGCGGATGGCTGGCTTGGGCGAACGTAGACTTGAGAATGGCGAGTAGGGATTCGAAAATGCGGCCGGGATGGAGGAATTTGACCTCATGTTTTTGCGGGTGAATATTGACGTCCACGCCTTCGAGGGTGAGGTCGAGGATGGCCAGGGGATATCGGCCGTGGGGGACGAGCTTTTCGTAGGCTTGTTGAATGGTTTTGCTGAGAATGCCGCCTTTGATGGGGCGACCGTTGATGGCCAGCCATTGCTTGGCGCGATTCGAATAGGTGAGGCTGGGCTTGCCGATGACCCCGGTCACGGTGAGGCCGTTGTGGGTGACATGGAGGGGCACAAGTTGGTTTTTGAGGGACGCGCCTAAAATGGTGTAGAGGCAGTCTTCGGTGGATTTGAGCCCCGCGGAATTGAGAAGGGTTTTGCCGTCGTGGATGAGAATGAAATCCACATCGGGGCGGACTAAGAGCTGGTGGAGAACGACATCATAGCAATAGCCGGCCTCGGTCGTGGTGCTTTTGAGAAATTTTTGGCGGACGGGGAGGCCTTCAAACAGTTGGCAGACCGTGAGGGTGGTTCCGACGGGATGGGCGGTGGGAGTGAGCTCGGAAATGTGATCGAGATGGGCGTCGAGCTGGTAGGCGAGGGGGCTATCCTGATGGCGGGAGGTGATCGTCAGGGTGGCGACGTGGGCAATGCTGGCGAGGGCCTCGCCGCGGAATCCAAAGCTGCTGAGGGTTTCCAGGTCATTCAACGTGCGGATTTTGGAGGTGGCGTGGGGGAGAGGGGCTTTGGGGAGGTCTTCTTGCGCAATGCCATGGCCGTTATCGGTGATTTGGATCCGGGTTTTGCCGCCATTGTCGAGGGTGATTTGGATCCGGGTGGCCCCGGCATCGAGGGCATTTTCGATGAGCTCTTTGACCACGGAGCTGGGTCGGTCGATGACTTCGCCTGCGGAGATTTGGGTGATGGTAATGGGATCGAGGATGTGGATGGCCATTTAAGAAGGTTTACCCACGACGCCCATGAGGACAATACCGCCAGTGAGGGTGTCCCGAATGGCGAAGAAAAAGGGGCGGTTCAGGATCATTAAAAATGGAGGGGCACTGATCTTAGTGGTTGGATCCATTTCATCGATTCGGGTTGGGTTGGGGGCGCAGGTGATGTCGGTATCGAGGCATGAAGAATCCACGACTGAGGTGAGGCAGAGGTTTTCGCCGATGCCCCCGAAATTGGCGCGATGGGTATAGGCGACGCCGAGGCCGAGCTGGCGCAGAGGATCATCAAGGGTTTGGGATGACGCGAGATGGAGCTTGGGGACGCACACGGTGCCGACCCGGGGCTTGAAGAGGGCCATCCAACGGACCCAGCTGTAGGCATTGAGTCGTCCCAAAAGGGTATTGAGGGAGGTGTCCGGTAAGAGGATGACCATGACGAGTCGATGGCCGGAAAAAGGGAGGCAGACGGCTTGGAACCCATTGCCACGTAGGTAGTCGAATCGATCGGTTTTTTGCATCATGCTGGCCATGGTTTCGCCGTGGATGCGGGTTTTGAAGGGCTTATTGGTCGCCTCGGTTTTGTCAAAATTGAAGCCCCAGACGCCTTGGTAGGTCGTGGTATTGAGGAGCATCATTTTGGGTTTTTCCAAAGGGGTTAGTGGTCGCAGATCTTTGACGGTGTGGAGGTTCACATTGCTGACTTGGGTGCCATAGGTGCCTTTGACGTTAGTGATCCACTCGGGGCGAACGGAAATACCACTTTGGATCAGGATGCTGCTGTTGAGGGAGAGCCTGGGGTCACTGCCCCTCAAAGAGCGATGGAGGCCGGACATGCCCATGTAAAACTGGTCTGGGGCGATGCCCTCAAAGCGCATCAGGGAATCGAGGGCAGCGTAGGCCTCAATGCGTGCCCCCAAATGAATCGCCCCGAGGCTGTCTTGGAGGGCTTGTGGCGAAAAGAGGACGGTTTCTTCGTTGGTTTCCTTCATCATGAGCTTGAAAACATCAAATCCGAGGCTGACTTGGGCAGACGTAAGCGTGCCGATGGGGTCAGGGGCAGCGTGGAGGTGAGATAGGCCTAGAATGAGGGTGAGAATGAGGAGTAAGAGGGGCCTGATTATTTTCATGGTCTGATGATATCGCTACATTGGAGATGTTGCAAAATAGCCCGCCTGCGCCAACCCCACCCCTGGCCCCTCCCCATTTTTTCAAAATAGAGAGGGGAACTCATACTCCCTTCTCTATTCCCTACGGGAATTTGTATGTTGTTTGTGACAAGTCCTATTGAATTAGGCTATTCGTATATTTACTCCAACACAAACTCAAACGTCTTCATCAACACAAATCCAGTGGCGTGGCCCCCTGGGGTATACGGCTCAAATTCCCAGGCTTTAAGTACGGTTTTCACTGACGTGATAAAGCCCCAGCTATCAGACCCTTGCACTACCTCTACGTTGGTAATTTTGCCTTGCTCATTCACGGTTAATTTTACCCGAACCCGACCTTCAATTCCCCGTTCCCAAGCCAAATTGGGATAACCAGGCTTTGCTCCTTGACGTAATTTTGGACCCGATTTCCCTCCCCCGCCCATGGATTCAAACACTGGAAGTGTCGCAGGTGACGACGCGCTAGTTCCTTGAGAAGGCGCCGGAGCCGTGGGAATAGGCGCTGGCGAAACTGGGGCTGCATAAGATGGGGCAGACGGTGTTTGCAGGTGCTGAGAATGAGGCTGTTTCATGGGGGGGCCTGCCGGAAGATTGGGCTGAGAAAATTCATAATAAACCGTCATTGGCTCTAAGCTTGGAAACCCATGATACAGCAATGTCAACCCTGTAATCATTGTAGTGACACTTGCCATGGACAGGATGATTGACCACAGGACAAGCCTGTCGAATGACATGGTCATTTTTGAATCGCCGCAATCTGAAAATTCTCCGCCCCCCCTTTTTTACACGCATCTACTACAGCTAAGAGCAACTGCGTTTTCACATCCTTATCGGGATGTATTACTGCAATCCCATCTGTTTTCCCCAAAAATTGACCCGATATTGACTCGGGAAGCCTTGTTAGATCTACCTGTGTTCTCCCCAAATATATTGCGCCAGATGCTGTGATCGTTATTTCTACCGACGCGCGTGAAATCGTTGACGCATGAGATGTATTTGGTGGCTTAATGGGGACACCCGCCTTGCTAAAACTTGTCGCTGTCATAAAAAATAATAGCAACACAAACATAATATCAATCATCGCCACTAAAGTGGTATCTAGGGGCTTGCGAACGATGGATGGGCTTTCCCAGGCCTCATCAAACATTAGTGCCCTCCAGGGCTGCCGCACAAATACGCTTTAAGCGATGTGCAAAATGGTCGGCTTTGTTACATAGGGCATTGTAGCCAAAAAGCGTTGGGATAGCGCCAAAAAGTCCCATTTGGGTACTTACTAAGGCCTCCCCAATGCCTTTTGCAATGGCCTGAGGATCGGCCGACCCATACCCCAGCGCATTAAAGACTGTGATAATCCCCGTAACCGTCCCCAAAAGTCCTAGCATGGGTAGCAAACTTCCCAAAGTATGAAGTGTCGAGAGGCCTTCTTGCCAAGTTTGAACACGATCTGCATAACATAATTTAATAGGCCCCAACGCTTGAGGGAGGCCTTCGGATTCCCAGTGCGCTAATTTTTTTGCTTCAGACTTTAAAAAAAGCCATTTATAAATTAATAGGCTCCAGGCTGCAACAATAGTTCCTAAAATGGGAAACCCAATCCATCCCACTTGTTTTAAAAAGGCAATCATCGATCCTAAAAAATGTAGCACTAATCGCTCCTTAAAATTTAATTTGAGTACCAAAAATCAGCAAAGTGCCTGAATTAAAATCGGTTACAGGTGTTTTCTCAGAATAATCATTATTCCAAGAATACCCTTTAATATTTTTGTAATTTAATACATTCGCTACGCCAAAATAGGTCTTTCCTTCCTTAAACCACCATTTAAATGGATAGCCTGGCTCTAGGAATTCTACCCATACATCCAATCGAGAATAAACCGGTAATCTCGCCCCTTGATAGGCTCCCCAAATGGGTAAATATTGGTTTGAATTTGAATCAAATTGTCGGCCCACAACATCTGTATATGCCCGGCCTGTAGAGAACGAAAAGGTGGAGAGCACCTTGAGTTTAGAATCCAGATAGTAGGCACCAGTTAAATTAACAACGTGAGTTACGTCTTGTTCTGGTGAAAACCAACTATGTACAGGATCCCAACTTTTAACCCGTGATAGGGTATAACTGATCCATCCATTCCAAGATCCTGGTATCTGGCTGGTTTCTTGTTTTTGGAGATAAAATTCAATGCCATACGCGTTCCCTCGCCCCTCGTTTGTAAAGCCTGCAAGCTCTCCGGTTTGGGCATTTTTCGTTGCATACGTCATTTGGCTATAGTCTTTGTAATAGGTCTCAACACGCCCCACCCAGTCGGTGGCGTGATGTTCAACCCCTACCACATAATGAATTGCCTGGCGTGGGGCTAAATCAGTTAGTTTGTTATCAAATAATCTAAAATCAAAGTCGGTAAATCGCCCCACAGAAAGTACCCAAGATGTCTTTGCACGATCTCCAATATAAGCTGAAAAACGAGGTTGTAGAACTGATCCTTGGGTTAAGCTCGAGACACGTTCATGGCGCAGGCCTATATTTACGGCGAACTGAGGAAGAATTTGCCACTCATCTTGGGTATATAGGCCGTAATAATTAGGGTAAACCGGGCCGTAATTCACTAAAATATTTTGTGTAACGGTTTGATCAAAATTGTACCCGGGGGGAAGCGTTGTATTTTGATAAAGGGAGAGTTGCTGATTAAAATAATACAGTCCCGATGTGATATTGTGACTGGGTATGCCGGTGTACATCCATTCACTCCCCAATGAAAATCGTTTTTGATGGACTCTATTTGAATTACTCGCCCCAGAGGCCGCTATGTCAGCCTGAATATCAATCTGGGAGTATCCAATACCACATTTTGTTTTAGAGTCTGGTGACCAGGTACTTTCTAGCCATAATTGGGTATCTAAAGAATGGTCATCGTAGATCAGTTGACCGGTGGTATTTGCAAAATTCTTAAATGCCTTTTCAGATAAATGAGCCCCATCTGTTGTGCTATCTACCGAGAAAATTAGGTTTTGATCCGGCGTCAATTTGTTAAAATATTTCCCGTAAAAACTTGTTAAATAAGGTACCTGGGTTCCTGCTGGAAAAAACAAATTGGCTACCAAATCATAATACGTTCTTCGATACCCAACTAACCACGAACTTTTGTCATATTCAATTGGTCCTTGGCCCATCCAGTTCATTTCGGTTAAATTTTGATCCAAATCAAACTCGGTTTTGGTGACGCTTCCTGTTTTGTATGTGACATCCAATACGCCGCTCAGTACATTGCCGTATCGTGCCGGAAATCCCCCTGAATAAAAGGTTAAATGGTCTACCAATTTGGAATTTATCCGGGTTAACCTCCCTCCAAAAGCCGTTGCTCCGCCTTGTTGCCCCCCATTTCCTAAGGCATGGTCATCTACGACGTACAACAATTCATCGGGTCCGCCTCCGCGAATGTACATGTTGGCATCAAACTCCCCCCCACTTACCACCCCTGGAAGGAGTTTAATCCCATCCGAAATATCGGCAAACATGGTTCGACTGGTCAATACTTCAACCTGCTTGGCGGTGATGGTTTGTTTGCTCATGACCGCTTTTGGTTTTCGAGTTTGAGAGATAATTTCAGCAGGCGCTGTAAAGATGAATCCATTAGCACTGGAGACGTATGCCTCTAGTGTGCTCTGAATACCAAAAAGACCTAAAATAATAAAACTCAAATAGACAGTTTTTATGTTTTTCATACCCCCATTTTCGGACCCCGCAGCCCAAAAATCTCTCCAGTTTATAAAGTGGGAGAACTATTTCGGAACTGATGCGGAGAGTTTCCGGTTGAGGCCTTAAAAACCGTGTGAAAGGTTGTGCTCGAGTTAAACCCTACCCGAAGCCCAATTCCCAGCACGGTAAGATGAGGTTGAGTGAGCAGTAACGCCTTAGCGGCTTCGACCCGATATTGATTAATCCATTGCTTGAATGTTTTCCCAAAATTGGCATTTAAATGTTCAGAGAGCTGATGCGCGGTCAAGTCGACCTTTTTCGCACAGACATGAAGGGTTAGCTCAGGATCTTCATACAGTCTTTTTTCTGTCATTAACTCGCTCAGTTTTGGGTTTAAATGGTCCAAATCGAGATGCTTAATCTGAGAGTTTTTATATTTTTCCTGGAGGATAGTCGTGGCTTTTTGAATTTGGTCGGGATACCGTTGAAAAATGACATAAAATATCACCATTAACCCGGCTTCAACCAAATCTCCGATCCAAAATAGCAGATTGCTTCCCCAAATAAATGCCGCCAAGTAGATGCTCAGTAGCACAATCAAAACCACCAGTGGTAGCTTAATAATGCCCGAGATATCCCCCTTCCGACTGATCAGAGCGGGGTTTTCCCAAACCAAAACACTCAGGTACCCTAAATTGGCGACTACACACCCCATCCAAACCACCTTAAATATCGACCACGTGGGTTGAATAGATTGAAATAAATATCCCAGTTTAGCCGAGCTGGACATGCCAAAAAACGGCCAAAAATAGACCAAAGCCAACACAGGAAGAATCAAGTGAACCCCGTCTTTAAATCGAAATTGTACGCTCGGGCGTATCCAAATATTAAATGCAAAATAGGTTATTGGGGCCAAGAGATAAATGAGAGGAATATCGATAAATAATACTGCACTTAATGACCAAATAAACGGACTATTTATCACCGCCTGATTCAACTGACATATGCCAAAAATAAGGTACAACGTAACCCAAAACCACTGATGCGGATACGATTTTCGAACCGCAAATCCAAAGGCTACCGAAAAGGCCAAGAACGTCCCAAAAAGGATCCATAGGGTTGAAAAGTAGTGGATTATCATGGACATATTGATTTGTGTTCGAGTAACTAGATGGATTGGCTGGGTGTAGTAGCGCAGCTACGAACCGAGTATACCGGATAGGGTAGAAGTTTTCGAGAGATATTCCAAGCGGTGGCTAGAAAGTTTGATGACGATACTGAATTAGCTGTTCTTTGGCGCTACTCCCTCACCGAGTGCTTCTTGAACGATATTGGGTGCATATTCCACCACTCTCAAAAAATTCCGAGACGCTGCGTTAGGTTGCTTACGGTGCTGTTCCCATTCCTGGATAGTTCGCTTGCTAACCCCAAAGAACATGGCGAATTTTTCTTGTGACAAGTGGAGTTTTGTTCGTATTTCTCGAACATCAATGTCTTGGGCTGGGTGAACTCGTTTAAAATGGTTGAGTTGCTCTTCAGAAAGTAAGGGGGCATCTGGATCTGATTGGGCAGCCTGTGCAATTTCTTTTTCTGTCATGTTTTTTAATGCGTTCCAATTGGTCTTATCTTTCATATCTTTTTCTTTCATTTTGACTGGCCCTCCTTGCAGAAATAATGCGTTTTTTAGAGTTTCTTTTTGTCCAGATTACACAAATGATAATTACAATCTCGCCATTGATTTTACCGATGGTGATGGTTCGTACTTCCCCATTACTTTCTATTGACCATTCTAGACGATTTGCATCGTTGAAGACTTGAATGGCCAACACAAAATCGATTTTATGCTTCTCAATATTTGTGGTTCGTTTTATCTCATCCCATTCAAAATCTTTCATGATTCAAGGGTAGGGCTTCTAAAAACATCCGTCAATGGCGTATATTCCCGGGTTCTCATTAAACGTAACAGCTAGATCCACGTAGAAAGGAGTCTATAAACGCTTGGGGAGGTAGGGATAGATGCACCACCCCCTGCACCAAGAACACGTCTTTGTAGCGGCGAATGGCCAGGCCGAGGATTTTTTTGTCTCCCAGATGCAGCTCATAGGGGCTGGGATAGTCCGTGCACAATACAGGGGCGTGGTTAGAGGATGTCCTCGTGGCGGATTTGGAGGGTGTTGCAGGGGCAGAGGTCGGATAACGGGTGAGCGACTGGGCAATCCAGTCTTGAAACCAGCAGAGTTTGTCCCGAAATTGTGGGGGGAAATGCGGGTCTTTTAAGGTGGCGGCACAGGTGAAGCCGAGCTCTCCCGGATGGTGGAAGACGATGCCCCCGCCGGAGGGACGCGAAGCGGCATCCAGCTGCGCATAGTCGGCGGGGAGGGTGATGCGTTCAGGATACGTCACACTGATGGATTCCCAGGTGTAGAGGCGAAAGCGCAACTGGTGATCGGCGCGGGTTTGACCGAGAAGGTCCCGGTCAAAGGCCATGTTTTCGGCGGCATTGGGTTTGCTCTGCGTATAAATCTGCATTTATGCAAAGCGTCCAGATCGCAGAATACGCGGCGGGGTGAGCGTTAGGTCAATAATAGGAGACGGGGAGCCCGTCAGGTTTTGGGGTGTCCACTCCGGCGGGGTATAGCAAAAATCGAGATGCGCTAATAATTCTGCTGAGCAATGCTCAGGGGTTGTGGCAAAGGAGTGGCCAGAGAGATTGGCGCTGGTGGAAAGGAGGGGTGAATTTAGAGATTTGAGTACATCTGTAAGCCATGTTGCACGTGGAACACGTAGTGCAATGCTGCCAACCGGTGCATCTGCCAAGTTTTGGGGCTCCTCATTTGGAAGAACCAAACCGCGTCGCCCCAGAAACTCGACATCTGCACCAGTTGAGCGCATTGCCTGATGAGCTGGAAAGGGAGCTTTGTGAAGAATCGCAGTAATGGGGCCGGGCCAAAACTGGTGAAGCCAGGCGGATTGGGTGGGGGTCCAAGGTTGGGTGTGGGCTTGGGCCATCTCCAATGAGGACATCAGGAAGAGAAAAGCTTGCTCAGCCGGGCGATTTTTGGCGATGTGCAGGCGTTTAGCGGTGCTAGGGAGTCCTACAAGGCCCCAAATGGTATCGCAGGGAAATAGGCCAATTTCGCCGTTTTGGAGTGCAGAGATGACGTCGTCGGGGGTGATGAGATTACGCATAGCTTTCTTGGGGGGAGACCCATCCGGCTTTGACTTTCCAGGCTAAATCTTCTTCAAAGCTGATATAAAATTGGGCATTTTTAGGGTTGAGACGGTCCTGGGGTGGGGTGCTGGGGTCGGGTTCTAAGAGCTCGGTGAGTGCCAGGCGGCCGGTAAGGTCATTGCGTTTGATCAGGGTTTGGGAAATGATGCCTTTAAGGCAATGATGGACCCAGAACGGATCGAGGTTGAAGCTGGCTAATCTCAGGAGGCTGGAGGCACAGTTGGGGGTGTGCAGGGTGGAGAGGACCAGATGGCCAGTGTAGGCTGCCTCGAGTGCGGTTTTGGCGGTTTGGGCGTCTCGGATTTCGCCGACCATGATGACATCCGGGTCTTGGCGGAGAATGGCGCGGAGCCCATCTACAAAGTCGTATCCGATACTGGGATTGACCTGGGATTGGCGGATATTTTCAAGGGTGGCTTCAATGGGGTCCTCGAGGGTGATGATATTGCAAAATCGGGTGGCTAAAATATGGCGAAGGCAGGTATAGAGTGTCGTGGTTTTTCCAGAGCCGGTGGCCCCCGTTACCAAAATAAGCCCTGATTTTTGCGCTAACATGGTGGCTATTCGGTCTTTTGTGAGGCTTGAAAATCCTAATTCTGATAAATCATTGACTTGAGAGCGATCCTCAAAGAAACGACAGACGAGGTCTTCTCCGTATCGGGTGGGGAGGCTGGAGAGGCGAATGTCCACGGTTTGGTTGCCGTGAGTCCACTTGAGATGTCCGTCCTGGGGGATGCCGGTGGCTGAGACGTCGAGGTGGGCGTGGAGCTTAATCAGATTCGACAGATGATCCATTCCCTGGGGAGAGAGGAGCCCGAAATCTGTGAGTTGGCCGAATTGACGAAATCGAATAACGCCGCCGTCAGGGGTGTTGTTGAGGTGAACATCGGAGGCTTTGGCGTCAATTGCGGCGTTGAAAAGATCGGTCAGATTGCTAGTCAGCAATGAGTACTTTTCTCAAAACGTCGATTTCGTCGAGGGCTTTCCCTGTGCCGATGGCCACACATTCGAGGGGGTTATTGGCGATAGAAACTGAAATCGTGGTTTCGGCTTGGATGTGTTTGTCCAGACCACGCAGCAAGGCGCCGCCTCCCGCGAGGGTAATCCCCATATCCATGATGTCTGAAGAGAGCTCAGGTGGGGTTTTTTCGAGGGTGTTTTTGATGCCATCCACGATTTGGCGAATAGGTTCACTGAGTGCTTCCCGGATTTCGGAGCTGGTGAGGGTAAAGGTTTTGGGGAGACCGGAGACCAAGTCGCGGCCGCGGACATCTAAGGTCCGTTCTTCGCCCAAGTCAAAGGCAGATCCGAGGCGGATTTTGATTTCTTCAGCGGTGCGTTCCCCGATCAAGAGACGGTAGTTTTCGCGGCAATGGGAAATAATGGCTTCATCCATTTCGTCCCCGGCCACCCGGATAGATTTGGAGACGACAATCCCGCCAAGAGAAATAACGGCCACCTCAGTGGTGCCGCCGCCGATGTCGACGATCATGCTACCGGTGGGTTCAGAGACGGGGAGATTGGCCCCAATGGCGGCGGCCATTGGCTCTTCGATCAAGTAGGCTTCTTTGGCACCGGCGTTACGCACGGCGTCAAAAACGGCTCGACGTTCGACCCCTGTAATGCCAGACGGAACCCCAACGATGATCCGTGGGCTGAGTACAAAACGCGGGGGGAGGGCTTTTTTAATGAAATATTTGAGCATGGTTTCGGTGATCTCAAAATCTGCGATCACCCCATCTCTTAGGGGACGAACAGCGATCACGTTACCGGGGGTACGACCAATCATTTTTTTGGCTTCGTCACCGACGGCGAGGACAAGATTTTTTTGGCTATCGAGGGCGACAACGGAAGGTTCTTGGATCACAACACCTCGACCGTGGGCGAAAACGAGGGTATTGGCGGTTCCTAAATCAATCCCTAAATCACAACATAAGTGGGGAAAAAGACGAGCTAAAATGCTTAACATGGCCACAAGAAGTCCTTTCAGGCGGAGAAAATCCTTCTAACTCTAGCTTAGAACTCCACGTCATTCAAGGCTTCTTCCATCCGATAGTGCGCAAGATTCATAAAAACGAAGTAAAGTGCCTCGCCAACGCCGTCCCGATCTTCTTCAAAGGCGGAGGCGAGTCCTTGGTGGGTGGCCTTGGGCTTTCGCAGTAAATCGGCCATCTGACCCGCGGAGGCGCCAGCACTTGCTTGAATTTCTTTTTTGGATTTATGGGCTTGGGCAGCCATGGCGATGATGGTGTTGGTGATGTCCCGTTTGCGGTTCATATTTTGCGACCGATTGCCTCCCATTTTGATGACTTTGTTGGGATCAATGGGTTTTGTTGCCGTTGATTTTTCGGATTTAAGTTGGGCCATGAGCTCAATTTTAATGGGCTTGGGCTTGAAGTCTGGTTGATCTTTCGGTTTGTTTCCGTTTCCGGTATCGGTTTTGGTATTGGGTTCAGGGCGGGAGACGGGCCGGGCGGTGAGGCTATCCGGGCGTTGATTTGCAGTGGTGTTTGTATTCCCAGAATTGGCTGTGTCTGGTCGCGCACTGGCATTGGGATCGGTCTTGGTGGCGTTTGTGGTGGGGGCTGGACGTTTGGGATCATTGTTGCCTATGTTGCCAATGCGATTGACGCCTGAGCCGGAATCGAAGCCGATACTTTGGTTGAACGCTCCTGAGAGGTTGGGGGCAGGAATGCTTCCGATTGCGTCTGCACTATCTGGATTCTCAAACCCGTTGGCGATACCTGGGTTCCCTTGGGGAGTGTCTTGGAAGGCCAAGCCTCCTTGGCCCGAGCTGCCGGTGCTGCTGGTGCCTTCTGAGCTGGAAATACCTGAAACGGAGGAGGTGAGTAACTGGTTGAGGGTGCCTTCGCCGCCTAGTTTTTGGGCGACAATTTGGGTGACTTCCGGATCGTTGAGGACCTCAGAAATGACATTAAGGGCGGTGTCGTTGTGGAGCTGGGTGGTGAGATTGGAAATCGATTGGAAGAACTCTTGGAGTTCGTCAGGATCCGAGATTTGTGCGGCTTGGTCTTTGACGAAGCCGGTAATTTCTTCGGTAATTTTGTCGATCAGGCCGTTGTCAAAGGCGTCTGGGTATTCGTCCATCAACAGCATGAGCGCGCGTAGTTCTCCGAGACTCTCTACACCGCCGGCGAGAATGGCTTTTACTTGATTGAGAATGCGGCCATTTCCAGGGTCTGAGCTCTTGGTATTGGATGTCTTGGCGCTGCTGTCCGTGGCGGTGTTTGTACTCGATGCTTTGGTGCCAATGGCGCTACTGGTGCTGGACTCTGAGGAAACACCTCCCATGACGGCATTGGTTTGATTGGCTACAATTTGATAGACCGCATCGGAGATTTGGCTGAGCATGCCTTGGTCACTGCACCCATGTTTTTCGACCTCATGAAGTAAATTCATAATGGAGGTCGCGACGGTCATGGGGTTTGCGGAATCTAGATTTTCGAGGACTTGAACGGCTTTTTTAAGAGCGTCGTCCACGTCTTCGTTGAGGAGGTCACTTTTTTCAAGGCTCTGACGGAGTTGTCGGAGATTATCAACAAGGGGGCTTTGGGAGGCGAGACTAACGCCAGCTGATGAGAT
>JAHFCZ010000001.1:14705-55975 GCA_023249285.1 bacterium
TTTTAAGAGCGTCGTCCACGTCTTCGTTGAGGAGGTCACTTTTTTCAAGGCTCTGACGGAGTTGTCGGAGATTATCAACAAGGGGGCTTTGGGAGGCGAGACTAACGCCAGCTGATGAGATTCCTGTGACCATTATTGCTCTCCTTTGAATTTAGTATCCTACTGGCAATTATTCCCTTGGTCTGGGACCAATAAACTAGAATTATACTGGCTCTGTTGAAAAATGCCCAAAAGGATTATTACGGGATGACGGTGATGCCTAAAATATTCTGATCGAAGGCGAGGTTGGTGTTCAATGAGACACTGTGGATGTAGTGGATTTGGACAAAATAAAGGTCCAAAATGGTGCCAAAACTGTAGCGAGTGGGGGTGGCGTTGGCATCGGTGACAATGTCGCCAGTGAGTATGAGATCCGGGTGGAGGGCGAGCTGGACTTGGGCGATACGGGTGTCTTGATCTATGGCAACACCTACCTGAAGCCCTTCATATCGAAGGCCGGCTTCAAGCTCAAATCGTGTGGTTAAGGTCTCAGTGGTGGTGGGCCATTGGAGGTTGGAGGTCACCAAATCGCGTGTGTAGAGCCCCAACCAATAGTCTGGTGTGCGCCACTGGATGCCAAGATCCCCTGAAAAGGCGTTGGCTTGGGTGTTGGCCAGTTGGGTATTGATCCAGGTGCCCACCATCCCGAGGCAGAGTTCAGGTATAAATGATTTTGAAACGACCACTTTCCCGACCTGATATCCGTGGGTGAAGGTGCCGTGGTCCACGGGTCGGCCGTCGGTGGCATCGACCGCGAGGGCGTCATTGGATTGGAAGCTCTGATAGCCGATCCCCAGTACCCAATCTCGCACGGGGAGGACGAGTGAGGCCGAAATAGGCAGGTAGCCGAGGTACTCGTTCCCGGCATCAATTTTGAATTGGGTAAGGTCGGATTCGGCCACGCCGGCTGGATTTTGGAAAATGTGACCAATGGGTTCCCAGGCAAATGTTTCGGGGATGACGGACCCCTTTTGAGGGGAAAATGGCAGGGTATCGGCCAGGACATGATGGCTCATGGCGAAGAGCAAACCCAGAAACAACATCCCTTTTTTGTGATTCAACATCTTTGTATTATTCCACCATTTTGAACTTTTTTAGCTTTGACATTTTTTGAGCTCAAGGCCTAGAATCCCATCATTCACAAATGCAATTTCCCCACGTATCACGATGTAAAGGAGTCTAACGTATGGCTGTTAGTAGAGCGAGTTTAGGAGTAGAGAGTTTGGGCGCAGGATTGCGAGCGGTGCGAGCCACGGCTCAGGCCACGGCTCAGCAGGTGACTAAGACCAGTGTGCGAGAACTGTCAACGAAGGCGCCCAGTCGACTGTCGACAGAGGGTCGGATCCCCCCTGCCAAGCCCCCTGGTATTGTCCCTTCCGAGGCTGCCACCGTTCGCCCAGGTCATGGGCATCATTGGGTGCGTACCGCGGTTCCGCCAACGGAGATGGATGCGTTAGTGCGCCAAGTGCGCGAGGGGATCAAGTACGGTCCTTTTGAGTCTGACATTGATCGTCAAACGTCTCGTTCAGGGGAAGTGATAGTGCTTCGTGATTTCTTTCAGCCCACTGCATTGTCTCCTCAAGAACGTGTTGATATTGTCAACACTTGTCTTCTCATGCCAGGAGACCAGCCCCTCGAAGTGGGGACAGCGAAGCCTAATGTTAAGAAATACCCTGGGATGGATTATATGAGCGAATTGGTTCCGGATATGGTGGTGATGGCCCAGGCACATCCTGAGGTGACCCGACGTGAGATCCGCATTTTGGTGTTGCCTACGGAGGGTAGTTTTTTACAAGGGATCAAATATGCGCAGACTTTGCTGGATGCAGGGTACCCGGTTCGTCTGACGATGCCTCAGGTGGTTTGCGGTGTGTATGCAGATGCTAATTTTGGAAGCCCTACACGACCCATGACCGCTGATACTGTGAACGATTTGTTTTTTAAGCTGGCTGCCGCACATTTACCTGGATTTCTTGAGTCTTTGCCGCCCAGTCAACGCGATCGGCTTGGGGTGGGCGTCTATGCGTCGGGGGCGGGGACAGATGCTGGTTTGACGTCTTACGCGATTGATTTGCAAGGGAAGGCGGGTGAGTTTTATGGGAAGTTGACCCCTCATAACCCCGTGGGCTTTTATCCCAGCACGACGTTTGGGCCGCCAGATCCAGCGGTTTGGGCTACCTATTTATTAACTGCTCAAAAGGCCCTAGCGGGCACGACGAAGGTTGAGCTTCATTTGCATCGTGAAGCAGGAGAAAGTGATGCCAATAACCAAGCGCGACTTGCCACTGCAGTTATGGTGGGATCCCAGCTATGTCAGACCCCTGTGTTTCATGTGAGTCCCAGCACAAGGGCTGGGGGGACGCGTGCGAGCGTACCGGGGGGGAAACCCGGTGATGCAAACTTAGATCTGGTTTTCAAGCTCTGTGCGGAAGAGGTTCTTCATGGTGAGCTGAATGAGCCTGAGTTACGTTACGCGCTCCAGTTGGCGCGCGTGGTGGATTGGACATTGGGACATCACCTTCGACCCACAGTGGATCCTGATGCGCTTATGCGTGGCTTTACATTGGGGAGACGAGTGGTCGATGATGCCCGAACGCAGGGTGCTATGTAATAATAGGGGGATCATGGGACGTTCTTTTCACATTATTGTTGCGACGGATTTAGCTCGGGGTATCGGGCATAATGGCCAGATGCCCTGGCAATTGCCGGAGGATTTACGACATTTTCGGGAGATTACGGCGACTGCTGAAGTCCCAAAGCAAAATGTGGTGATCATGGGACGAAAAACTTGGGAGTCTTTGCCGGCCTCGTTTCGGCCCCTTCCCAGTCGGATGAACGTGGTGTTGACCTCGGATTTGACCTATCCGCTGCCAGAAGGCGTGATGCGGATGTCGTCTTTGGAGGCGGCCCTGGATTGGGCGGAGACGCAATCTAACGTGGACCAGGTGTTTGTGATGGGGGGCGGACAATTGTACGCTGAGGCGATCCAGCACCCGGGATTTGATCGGTTGTATCTCACGCTGATCGCACAATTATTTGACTGTGACACTTTTTTTCCGGCCTATGAGGGGCTGACTCGGGAGGTGGAATCGGGGCGGATTCTGACCAGTGTATCGGGCTTGCAGTATCGGTTTGTGACGCGGGAAAATCGCCGATAAATCTCCTTGATTACCGCGTTTATGCGTGGTATATTGTGGTTGCTGAGGTGCTTATGGAATGAGGAGGGGTTGCAATGAAATTTGATCAATTTACAGTTAAGGCTCAAGACATTATTCAAAAAACCCAACAGCTGGCCCAGGAACAGGGGCATCAGGCGTTGGAGGACGTGCATTTGGCATTGGCTTTGATCCAAGTGCCGGAGACGTCTGTTGTGCCGATTTTGGAAAAGGCCGGGGTGTCTGTCCCGTCTTTGTCCCGGCAATTGAGCGTGAAATTAGAGAAATACCCCAAGGTTCAGGGTGCGGAGCCCTATGCCGGGTCGAGCTTGAATAAGGCGGTGCAATTGGCGGAGTCCACGGCCCAGAAATGGGGAGATACGTATGTGAGTGCCGAGCACTTGCTCGTGGCGGTGATGGGGATCGATGGCGAGGCGGCACGGGTTTTCAAAGGCGAGGGATTGAAGCCTGAGGTTTTAACCACAGCGGTACAGGCGGTGCGCGGGACTGCGAAGGCGGATAGCCCGGACCCAGAAGGGAAGTACCAGGTGCTGCAAAAATTCACAGTGGATTTGATTGAAAAGGCCACCAAGGGCAAGCTGGACCCTGTCATTGGGCGCGATGAAGAAATCCGTCGGGTCATTCAGGTGCTCTGTCGCCGAACGAAAAACAATCCGGTTCTGATCGGGGAGCCTGGGGTTGGGAAAACGGCGATTGTGGAGGGCTTGGCCCAGCGGATTGTCTCTGGGGATGTGCCGGATCTACTTAAAAATAAACAATTGTTGTCCCTGGATATGGGATCCCTGATTGCGGGGGCCAAATATCGCGGAGAATTTGAAGATCGTCTCAAGGCCTTGTTAAAGGAAATCCAAAAGGCAGACGGGGCGGTGATTTTATTTATCGATGAGCTGCATACGCTGGTTGGGGCGGGGGCGGGGGAAGGGGCCGTGGATGCGGCCAATATGCTCAAGCCGGCCTTGGCTCGCGGGGAATTGCGCTGTATTGGTGCGACTACCTTGGATGAATATCGTAAATATATCGAAAAAGATGCTGCGCTAGAGCGCCGGTTTCAGCAGGTTTTTGTGGGTGAGCCGAACTTGAAAGACACCATCGCTATCTTGCGGGGGCTCAAGGAAAAGTACGAGCTGCATCATGGGGTGAAAATCCGAGACGATGCCTTATTGGCGGCGGCCCGCTTGTCCCATCGCTATATTGCCGATCGGTTTTTGCCGGATAAGGCGATTGATTTGATGGATGAGGCGGCGTCGAAACTGCGGATTGAGATTGATAGTATGCCGGAGGAAATCGACGAGATTGAGCGAAAAGTGATCCAGCTTGAAATCGAAAAACAGGCCCTTAAAAAAGATGAAAGTAAGGCGGCGGTGGCCCAATTGGAAGACTTGGACAAAACGCTGGCGGAGCTTAAGTCTAAAAGTGGGGCTTTAAAAGCCCATTGGCAACATGAAAAATCGATTATCGATACGATTCGACAGACCAAGGGCAACATTGAACAGGCGAAGTTGGAAGAGGTCTCTGAAGAGCGTAAAGGGAATTACGAAAAGGTATCTGAAATTCGATTTAAGACCCTCATTGAACTCCATAAGGCGTTAGAAGACGCGACAGCACGATTGGCCGAGGCACAGGCCAGCCAAAAAATGCTAAAGGAAGAGGTGGATGAGGAGGATATCGCGGATATTGTCTCCAAGTGGACAGGGATTCCGGTGTCGAGCCTGATGCAAGGTGAAAAAGACAAACTCTTGCACGCGGAATCCTTTTTGAATGCCCGTGTCGTGGGGCAGGATCATGCGATTGATAAGGTGGCGAACGCTATTCGACGGTCACGTTCGGGTCTCTCGGATCCGCAGCGCCCGATCGGGAGCTTTTTGTTTTTGGGGCCAACGGGGGTGGGGAAAACCGAGTTATCCAAGGCCTTGGCCGAGTTTTTGTTCGATACTGAAAAAAGCATGGTGCGAATTGATATGTCGGAGTACATGGAAAAGCATTCGGTGTCACGCTTGATTGGGGCGCCTCCGGGGTATGTGGGCTATGGCGAGGGTGGGCAGTTGTCCGAGGCTGTGCGACGTCGACCGTATAGCGTGGTGCTTCTGGATGAAATTGAAAAAGCGCACCCCGATGTGAGTAATGTCTTGCTCCAGATCTTGGATGACGGGCGGTTAACGGATGGGCAGGGTCGGACGGTGGATTTCAAAAATACAATCATCATTATGACCTCGAATCTGGGCTCTTCCATTATCCACAGTGGGGATACGGAAGCCGAGGTTGAAACCAAGGTCTCCGAAGTCCTGCGTGCCCATTTCCGCCCAGAGTTTTTGAATCGAATCGAGGACATTGTGATCTTCCATGCATTGGACAAAGATCAATTGGTCCAGATTGTGGACATTCAATTACAGGGCTTGCAAGCACGGTTAGCCGAGCGGCATCTTAGCCTTCAGGTGACGAATGCTGCAAAACGATATCTGGCTGAAGTGGGTTTTGACCCCGTTTTTGGCGCTCGGCCCCTCAAGCGAACGATTACCCAGCTCATCCAAAATCCACTCGCCTCCAAGCTCCTTCTTGGGGAGTTTAAGGAGGGGGATGTGATTGTGGTGGATGTGCATGAGGATGGGAATGTGGGTGGCCTCAAATTCGGATCTTCGATATAATTTTCCCATGATTTTGCAAGTGAGAATGTTTCCGGACCCGGTTTTACGGCAAGTTTGTGAGCCTGTTACGGTTTTTGATGCGGCCTTTTTGAAGACCGTGAATGATATGTTTGAGACCATGCACTACTTCAAAGGCGTGGGGTTGGCGGCGTCTCAGGTTGGCATTTTGAAACAATTTTTAGTGTTAGAATATGAGGGTCGTCGCTTGATTCTGACGAACCCGGTGATCACTGCGAGCTTTGGTTCTACGGTTGAAGAGGAAGGCTGTTTGAGCTTGCCCAACGTTCGCGTACCGGTGACTCGTGCCCATAAAGTAGAGGTCTCGGCAGTGAGTAAAGTGGGGAAGCCGTTTAAGCTTAAAGAAAAAGGGTTTATTGCCCGGATTATTCAACACGAAATCGATCATTTACACGGTCGACTGATCACCGACCATACGCCCCTCCCTTAAAGGATAATTTGATGTTAGTCACGATGTATCATTCCAAAATTGCCTACGCCACCGTTACGCAGACGGATTTGTTTTATGAGGGGAGCATCACGATTGATGAAGATTGGCTGGATGCCGCCAAGATTCGACCTTACGAGCAGGTGCATGTGGTGAACTTAAACAACGGTGAGCGGTTGATCACCTACACCATTCCCGGCACGCGTGGTAGTCAGATTATTGGCCTCAATGGCCCGGCGGCGCGGCAGGGTGCTGTGGGGGATTTGCTCCACATTATCTCTTACATTCAAATTGATCCCACTACTGAATCGGTAACACCTACCGTCTTAGATTTAAAGAGAAAGGCGATGTTGTAAAATGCCCAAATTTCTCAATTTTCGGCTTCCTCATTTGGAAGAACCAAACCGCGTCAGCCGAGAAATTGAGTCTTTGTTCATTTTTCTAACATCATGTTTTCGACTATTGTTTTTTAGATTTTTTTATCAAAAAGGATAAATTAGGATGTCCACTTTATACCCCGTTTCATTGACCACTTCCCCCGAAGGCCCGATGTGTTTGGCGGATATTCCGTTGCCGAAGTTGGCGGCCAAATATGGCACGCCGTTGTACGTGATGGACCGCGAGACGTTGGCCAAAAATTGCCGCGATTATACCCAGGCCTTGGCCAAATTTTATCCCAATTCCTTGGTGGTGTTTGCAGGGAAGGCGAACCTCAATTTGGGGCTATTGAATATTTTGGCCCAAGAACATTTGGGGGTGGATGTGGTCTCGGGCGGCGAGCTTTTTACGGCTTTGCGGAGCAAAATCCCGGCCCAGCACGTCTTGTTCCATGGCAATAACAAGTCCAGTAGTGAGCTTGAAATGGCGATCCGGCACGGGATTCGCATCATGGTGGATCACGAAGAGGAGCTCGTCCAGATTCTGGGGTTGGCCAAAACCTTGGAAAAAACCGCTCAGATTATGTTGCGCTTGAAACCCGAAATTGAAGCGCATACCCACGATTACATTAAGACCGGGCACATTGATTCCAAGTTTGGGCTTGATAAGCGGGATTTGATTCGGTTGGTGAACTGGATTAAATCGGAGCCCAGCCTCCATTTGAAGGGGTTGCACAGCCATATTGGGTCTCAGATTTTTGACTTGGAGCCCTTTGAAGACTTGGCGCAAATCATGACTCAGCACATGGCCACGGTGAAAGCGGAATGCGAGATCGAATTGGAAGAGCTGAATCTGGGCGGCGGGATTGGGATTCAATACACCACCCAGGATGATCCCCCCTCGATTGGGTTGTACATTGAAAAATTGACCACAAAATTGAAGGCTTGTTGTGCTGAGTTGGGGATCGCCCAGCCAAGACTGATCTTGGAGCCTGGCCGTTCGATTGTTGGGACGGCAGGGGTGACCTTGTATTCCGTTGGGGCGGTGAAATCGATTCCGGGGATCAAAGATTATGTCTTTGTGGATGGTGGCATGGCTGATAATCCACGCCCGATGATGTATCAAGCCCAATATACGTTTTCAGTGGCGGATAAGCCGCATGAAACGCCGAGTCGGATCTACACCATTGCTGGGAAATATTGTGAGTCTGGGGATATCTTGGCCAAGGATGTTAAACTCCCCGAAGTGAATGTGGGTGACACGTTGGTTGTTTTTGACACAGGGGCCTATAACTACAGCATGGCCTCGCATTATAATCGCAGTGCTAAGCCCGCGATGATTGTGGTCGAGAATGGCCAGGATCGGGTCTTGGTTCGACGTGAAACATACGAAGATCTGCTACGCTATGATGAGGAGTAACGCTTGACCTTTCACTGGACTTGGTTGATTCAAATTGTTGATATTCTCATTGTATTTTTGGTGACGTATCGGGTCTTGGTCTGGGCCAAAGGCACGCATTCCGGGCCTTTGATTCGCGGGATCTTGAGTATTGTGGTGATCTATGGGATCAGCCAATTCCTCCATTTGACGACCTTGAATTGGATTTTAGCGAAGCTGGCCACTGTTCTTATTTTGATCACGATTATCATTTTCCAGCCCGAGCTACGCCGATTTTTGGAACGGGTGGGCAGCGGGTCTTTGTTTCATTCTGTTCTAAATACGCAGTCCAAAGACGGGTATAATACGACCTTGATCAAGCAATTGCTCAAAGCGGTGGAGCTCCTGTCCCGAGAAAAAATTGGGGCTTTGATTGTGATTGAGGTGGGGACGAGCCTGTCGGAGTATATTCAATCTGGGATCCCGGTGAATGGGACGATTTCTGGGGATTTATTAAGTACGTTGTTTTGGCCAAAATCGCCGACCCATGATGGCGCGGTGATTATCCGTGGCGATCATATTGAGGCTGCCGGGTGTTTGTTGCCACTCACAGATACGTTGCTGACAGATCGACGTTTGGGGACCCGGCACCGGGCTGCGATTGGGGTGTCTCAATTGACGGATGCGCTGGTGATTGTGGTGTCTGAAGAATCAGGGGTGATTTCTTTGGCGGAAGGCGGGAATCTTACCCGATATTTGACCCGGGAAGCGTTGGAGACCCGATTGTTTAACATGTATCGTGAAACCGGTGAAAGTTTTGAGGTGTAAGATGGCCCATTTTCCGGCTATTTTAAAATCCAAAAAACAAGCGAACCAGCGCATTACCATGCTCACGGCCTATGATGCGATGGTGGCGACCCTGATTGCGAAGGCCGGGGTAGATGTGATTTTGGTGGGGGATTCCCTGGGGAATACCTTTGCGGGGCATGCGACTACCTTGCCCGTGACCATGGATCAGATGGTGTATCACACGCAAGCGGTGGTCAGAGGCGCGCCAGATGCCCTTGTGATCGCCGATATGCCCTTTTTGAGTTACCAGTCGTGTATTCCCACCGCTATTGCCAATGCGGGTCGTTTTTTGAAGGAAGCAGGGGCTCAGGGCGTCAAGCTGGAAACGGCTGCTGCACAAGTGGGGACGGTGCAGGCGTTGACGGAGGCGGGTATCCCCGTCATGGCCCATGTGGGGTTATTGCCCCAATCGGTGAATCAACTGGGCGGCTATGCGTACCAGGGAAAAACGGATGCTGAGGCGATCCGCTTGGTGGGCCTTTGTCTTGACTTGCAGACGGCGGGGGCTTTTGCGATTGTGCTCGAATTGTTGCCTGCTGCGTTGGCCGCTGAGATTACTCAGGCGCTGGAGATCCCGACGATCGGGATTGGTGCCGGGCCAAACTGTGATGGCCAGGTGCTGGTGATTTCGGATTTGTTGGGGTTACAAGATCGTAAGCTACCCGGCTTTGTCAAACCGTATGCCAGCCTCCATGCTCCCATTCTGTCTGCTATTTCCCAATTCAAATCTGAGGTGGATTCTGGGGTATTCCCTGGGACGGGCTATACCCGAAAGTAGCCATGCATATTTACAATACCCTGACCCAAACCCTCGACCTTTTTGAGCCGCTTCAGGCTCCGGATGTGCGCATGTATGTCTGCGGTGTGACGGTCTATGATTTGTGCCATATTGGCCATGCACGAGCGTACGTGAATTTCGATACGATGCGTCGGGTGCTGACCCATTCGGGGTACAATGTAAAATATATTCAAAATTTTACAGATATTGACGATAAAATTATTGCGCGAGCTCAGGAGCTTGGGATTTCGACGCAGGCGCTCACCGAAGGCTGCATTGCCGATTATTTTCAGGACATGGATCAGCTCAACATTATGCGGGCCATGGACTATCCGAAGGCGACGGATTACCTGCCTCAGATGATCGCTATGATTGCCGGGCTTATTGAAAAGGGTGCAGCTTATGCCTCTGGTGGGGATGTGTTTTATCGGATTTCGGCATTCCCGACCTACGGAAAGCTTTCTAAAAAAGTCTTGGAGGATTTAGTGGTCGGTAAGCGGGTGGACCCTTCCGATAAAAAACAACATCCTTTGGATTTTGTGCTCTGGAAATCTGCAAAGCCTGGTGAGCCGACTTGGGAGAGTCCCTGGGGTCCTGGACGTCCTGGCTGGCACATCGAGTGCTCGGCTATGGCCTTGCAAACACTGGGCGAAACCCTCGATATCCATGGCGGTGGCGAAGACTTGATTTTCCCTCACCATGAAAATGAGATCTGCCAATCCGAGAGTTTTACGGGGAAAACTTTGGCGCGCTATTGGGTGCATAACGGGTTTGTGACCCTCAAAAACGAAAAAATGTCCAAGTCTTTGAAAAACTTTTTCACCCTTCGAGAAGTATTGAAGGAATTTTCGGGGGAAGTGATCCGGTTTTTCTTACTGAAAGTCCATTATCGGTCGCCTTTGAATTTCTCCTTTGACGGCCTCAAAGAGGCCAAAAGTGCGTATCAGAAATTGTGTGGGATTTTGTTGGCCTTCCCGCCCGATCAGGATGCGGCAGCGCCGGATGCACAGATCTCTCGCTTACGGGATCAATTTGAGACCTCTATTTGCCAAGATTTTAACTTTACGGAGGCGATCGGGTTTCTATTTGAGATGCGACACCACATCCGTGCCACCGGGCAGGGGAGCCGGACTTTGTGGAAGTGTGGGCAATTGCTGGGGTTGTTTATGCAACCGATGGCGGCTGATGTCCAGGTGCCACCGGCCCATGTGTTGGCCTTGGGAGAGGCAAGGGCTACCGCTAAAAAGGCCAGGGATTTTGCCCAGGCGGATGCGCTTAGGTCTGAGATTGCTGCACAGGGATGGGTGGTGGAAGATACCCCGCAGGGCCTTCGGTGGAAACAGGCGTAACGCCCCTATTTTACAGGGATTGATGACCCTTATGAGGTGCCGGAGTCTCCGGAAGTCGTGGTTTCGCCCCATCAAGAATCGGTGACCGAGAGTGTGGCGAAGGTGATGGATTATTTGCAGGCTCGTGTGTGAGAAAGGAGTAGGTTCATGATTGCATTTTTGGTCTATTCTCACGTGTTTTTGGGGGTGTGTTTGGCGTCTTTGGCCGCTCAGGTGATGCAGATCTCGGGGAGTGGACTGTCATGGCCACTCTTGGTGTTGATCTGGGGGGCAACCGTGTTTTTGTACAATTTACATGCCTTGATCCGGCTTTCTGAAAAACGAGATTTTCCCCGGTATCAGGCCCGATATGCTTGGGTTCAAAGTAATGTGGGTTGGGTGAAAATTCTGATAGGGATTGGGATGATCGCGAGTGCAGTCGGGTTGTTGGCCTTGCCGACCCGATTGTGGGGGTTGGTGGGGGTGCTGGGGGGTATGAGCTTGGCCTATAGCGTGCCCGTCTTTACGCCGTTTTTTAATACTATGCCGCGACTGCGCGACATTCCGTATGTGAAATTTTTTGTGTTGGTGAGTGTGCTCACGGTGACCGTGGTGGGGTTGCCTGCGATGTTGTCATTGGGCGGGCTGAAAGTGCTGACTTGGGTGCGGATGGGGCTGTTTTTGGCCGCTATTACCCTGCCTTTTGATATCCGGGATTTGGAGTTTGACCGTCATCAGGGCTTGCCCACCTTGGCAACGTGGTTGGGTGAGGACCGGGCGCGACAGTGGGCGTTGGTGGCCTTGGCGCTGAGTGCCGTAGTGGCTGCATTCGAATTTAGCGCCCTTCCTTTTGCCAAATTAATGGTCATGGCCTTGGGTTATGGCGTGACCTGGGCCATTTTAATGCGGGTCCGCACTGAGCGTTCCGGGCTCTTTTATGGGGTTTGGGTGGAGGGGGCGTTGTTGTTCCAGAGCCTGCTTATTTTGACTTTGTTTTAGATATGCCAATTAGCGCGGGAGGGGTTCGGTGCCGATGCTCAGAATGTTGAGATAGTCGGTATATGCAAATACTCTATGTCTCTTTTTACCGGTGGTTTCAGTGAGGATTCCCAGTTTTTCGAATTTAGAGGCAATTTTTATGACGGTGGGAAGACTGAGTTTACACTGAAGGGTCATCTGTTTTGGTGTTGTAATGGGGTGTTGTTTAATGTGATCGTAGACGACACTCATAGCGTGTGTATATGCAGGGGAAGTCTCGATTTTTTTTTGGTGTTCTTCAAAAAGTGCTTTGATGGTTTGTGCCGTTTGGAGTGCTTGTTCAGCAGTTTCGACGATTCCTGTTAGAAAAAAGCTGATCCAGGATTCCCAGTCCCCGGTTTCTCGAATGGCTTGAAGGTGATGATAGTATTGCTTTCTGTTTGTTTTAAGATAAAGACTGAGGTAGAGGTATGGTTCTGCAAGCAAATTTTGAGCACATAAGAGTAAGGTGATGAGCAACCTTCCCAGTCGGCCATTCCCATCTAGAAAAGGGTGAATAGTTTCAAATTGAGCATGAATAAGGCTGATTTTAATGAGTGTGGGGAGATGCGTTTCGGCGTCATGCATAAAATCTTCTAAATCGCCAAGTAATTTGGAGAGATGTCCGGGCGGTGGCGGAACAAACGCTGCAGTTCCGGGACGTGTTCCTCCGATCCAGTTTTGTGAGGTTCGAAATTCCCCTGGGGTTTTAGTGCTTCCTCTTGTATTTGACATTAATTTTTTATGGATTTCTCGCATCATTCGGAGTGAAATAGGGAGTGTTTTGAGTCGATTAATCCCATAGTTAATGGCTGTGATGTAACTTGAAACTTCTTGGATATCGTCCAGGGGTAACTTTTGCGTAGGATCTGCGTTGAAAAGGAGAAGCTCGGATAAAGACGATTGGGTGCCTTCGATTTGGGAAGAGAGGAGTGCCTCTTTTGTGACATACATGTACAGAAATAGGGTGGTGTCGGGTAGGATAAATCGAATCCCGTCTAAACGCCCCAGGGCCGCACTGGCTTTTTCTAGGAGTTGGAGATCAAATTGAATGGGAGGGAAAGGCGGTAGTTTGGGTGGGATGTAGGCACTAATGGATTCCCCAGCGATTGTTTTTGTGGAGTATAAGCCTATTCGTGAATTGTCTTGAATCATCCCAATCCTTTTTAAATTAAATTATTGCATATTTTTTTATTTGTCTAAAGTATAACTAAAATTTTTTCCAGATACAAGTAAGTAATTAAAATTTTCAAGGATATCTTTCTTTATTTTGTCTCAAAAAAAATCTGGTGCCACAGGGCGAGATTGAGCCGTCGTACGGGCGTGGATTGGGTTTTGAATTGGGTAATAAAGCGTGAGGCTTGTAGCGTGGATGCCAGCCATTTTTGAAGAGGGCCGCTAAACCAAGCGTCTTCGGGGACGGGCCATCCCATTTTGGATTTGCGCCAGACGATGTCGTCGGGTAACAAGCCGTTAAACGCTTTTCGAGCTAGCCATTTGGTCCAGCCCTCATGCATCTTGTAACAGGCAGGCACGGTGGCGAGGAAATTTACCAAACGATAGTCCATGAAGGGCATCCGACTCTCAATCGAGAAGGCCATGGATGTGGCATCGGCATAGTGGAGGAGATTCGGGAGTTTGGTGAGAAATTCGTGCTGAAGGTAGGCATTCAGGTCAACGTAGGGGTTGACTTTTGGCATTGCGATTTTTATCAGTTTTGAGGCCAATACGGGGCCTAAAAGGGTTTTGAGGAGGTTGCAAGCGAGGCCCTTGGTGACATAGCCCTTATTGGGGCTGTTTTTCCAAAATGCAAGTGCTTGCCCGAAAGCGGCTTGGGGGCTCGTGTTTGCCAAATAAAACATGACGTTATGGGCATAGCCCCCCAATTGCTCATCCGCACCCTGGCCATCCAACGTTACCGTAACTCTGTTGCGAGAAGCCCCATAGTCGCACTTTTCGCCCTCCTCATTTAAACCTGCTAAACCATGTCGGGCGATAAACTGTGACTCTGGCGCTTTCGCTAACATCGTCTTTCCAACAGGTGTTTGTGGGGGAAAAAATGTCTGGCTGACCAGGTGGAACGTATGCCAGCTGGATTGGAGGGTCGTGTTGGGGGGGCATTCGAGGGCGGTGATGAGTTGGGGGTGGCGTTGGGGGATATCGTCGGGGTTGGGCTCGATGCTGAAGGCGTTAAGATTCAGATCCTTGGCGAGGCGCTGGATGTAGGGGCTTTCGTCACAGTGGGCAGCGTCGGGATGGTGATAGACACAAGAAAACGTTTTTTGGTTTTCGGTGGCGTTGGCTTCGTGGAGGAGCTGATTGACCAGGTAGACAATGCTGGCACTGTCCAGGCCGCCAGACAGGGCAGAGCCGATTGGGACATCGGCCCGCAACCGAAGGCGAACGGCATCGGTCAGGAGGTCTCGGTAGGTTTTTGCAAGGGTTTCGGCTTTTTGGGGATCAAAGATCTCATCGGGGGCCGGTGGGGGGAGGGTCCAAAATAACTGGGGTTTGATTGGCTGTGTGAGGAGGCGATCGGCAGGGCCTTCCCAGTAACTGGCAGCCGGGAAGCGCGTAATGCCTTCAAAGCACGTCTCGGCCTGGTGTTCAGCCGGACCAGAGTCCAGGTACTGTTGGCATTGGGTGAGATTGGGGGTCGGGGTGAGAGAGGGATGGGCTAAAATGGCCTTAATTTCAGACGCGCAGATCCAGGTTTTCGTGTCGGGATTGTGGTAGGTATAGAGGGGTTTGACGCCGAAGCGATCTCGGGAAATGAGGACGGTTTGGGT
The DNA here is from genome assembly GCA_023249285.1 of bacterium. Taxonomy (GTDB): domain Bacteria; phylum Margulisbacteria; class Marinamargulisbacteria; order SXXA01; family JAHFDB01; genus JAHFCZ01. The sequence continues at coordinate 29,524 of JAHFCZ010000001.1, forward strand.
CTGGGTATCGAGTAGTACAAAGGCCCACATGCCATTGAATTTGGAGAGGGCTTGTACCCCCCATTTATGATATGCCAAGGCGATGATTTCGGTGTCTGTGCCGGTATGGATGGGGTATCCGAGGGCCTCGAGCTCGGCTTTGAGCTCAATAAAATTAAAGATTTCACCGTTGAAGATGAGCTTGTACCGGTCCAGGAGGGTCATCGGTTGCGCCCCTTTGGGGCTGAGGTCCAGAATCGAGAGTCGTCGGTGCCCGAGGCCGATGTGGAGGGTGTCAGAGAGGTTGAGGATTTCCAGGCCCTGACTATCTGGACCGCGGTGGGTCATCGAGTCGGTCATGGCGGCCAAAAGGGTGGGGTCGATGGGATGCTGAGAAAAGAGACCGAGTAATCCGCACATTTTGTTATACTAGCACAATGCGACCACGGATTTTAATTGGGCTAAAGGAAATTGCCGGCTATTACGGGCAACTGGCATTGGGGCTGCGTCAGTTGGGGTATCCGGTGTCTTTTTGGCAATTGTTGTCGACCTCCCATCGCTATGAAGCTGAAACCGCGACGCCCTTGGTCATGCAGTGGATTCGACAGTTTTGTAGCTGGCGACGGGATACGCCTTGGTCACGGCCGTTTCGGAAAGTGGTGGGGATTGGTCTGGGTGCAGTGCTGCATTTTGGGCTGTTTTTGATTGCGCTTTGCCGGTTTGATGTGTTTATTTTTTCCTATGATTCGTCGTTTTTGGGGGGCTGGGAATTTTGGATTTTGAGGCTCTTTGGGAAGCGGATTATTTGTGTGTTTAATGGGAGTGAATCCCGGCCTCCGTATGTGGACGGAACCTACTTGCATCGGGGGTATTCCCTTGCAAAATTAGCCACTATGACCCAAAAAATGAAACGATTTGTCGCCTCGCGAGAGCAGGCGGCCAACGTTATTGTGATGGTGTCTCCGCATGGGTATTTTAATACGAAGCCGTTTATCCACGGGATGATAATTGGCCAGCCTTGTGATGCGGATCGGATCGCCCGGTTAGTGGGGTCGCCAGCGGCGAGAAAACCCGATGATCCGGTTCGGATTTCTTTTTATGATGCCCTCAACAAAGGGGGCGATGAAATTCGTGGTTTGTTGGATCGATTGGGCCAGCGTTATGCCATTGAAATCCGCCCCATTAAGGGGATGACCCATCCGGAAAGCCTACGGTGTATGGCGGGTAGCGACATTGTTATTGACCAGTTGTACAGCGACATGGCCTTGCCGATGATGAGCCTTGAGGCTGGGGCATTGGGCCGTGCGTCGATTGTGGCTGGCTATGCGTATGACGAGCCACGATTTTCACCGAATATTTTTTGTGCACCCGAGGCCTTGGAAGCAATGGTGGTTTCCCTCATTGAAGACCCTGAAAAACGGCAGGTGTTGGGGGAGTCGATGCAGCGTTATGTTTGCGAAGAAATGAGTGCGGTCAGTGTGGCCCGACGATTTTCCAAATTGATCGAAGGGGATATTCCCGAATCGTGGTGGGTGGATCCGATGCAGACCGTTTATTTATGGGGGGTGAGTGCCTCCCGCTCGATGATTTGTGAGACAGTTCGACACCTCACGGATCAGCTGGGATGGTCGGTATTGCAGTTGGGAGACAAGCCGGATTTAGAAGCAGCGTATCAAAAGGAAGTGGCATGAAGACTCGGGTACTGGTGCTGGCCTTTTCGCACTTGAGTCGGGATCCTCGGATTTTTCGACAACTGAAATTTTTGAGCTTGGATCCGAAATTTGAGGTCACAGCGGCTGGATTCGATGCACCGTTGGTGGCGGTCCACCAGTTTGTGTCGCTTCCGGTGTTTCGGTCTAAATCTATCCTTGAGAAAGCCCTATTTGCAACTCAGTTGCAAATCTTACCGGCTCAGACGGTGTATTGGCGAAACCCGGTTGTACAGGCGGCTATGCGGGCCTTAAAAGACCAGGTGTATGACCTTATTATCGCCAATGATATTGAAACCTTGCCCTTGGCGTTGGCCTTGGCAGGGCCGAAGACCAAGGTGATTTTGGATGCCCACGAATACACCCCCAAGCAATTTGATGGCGAGTGGACGTTTCGGACGTTTTGGCAGCCGTATTGGGAGGCCTTGTGTCGGGAGTTTTTACCCAAAGTCGATGGGATGATGACGGTGTGTAACGGGATTGCGAAGGCCTATGCCCATGCGTACGAGGTGGACCCGATCGTGGTGACCAATGCCCCGTTTTCGGCCGAGTGTCAGCCGCGGCCCACGGATCCCAATCGGATTAACTTGGTGCACCATGGGTTGGCCAAGCGGGCCCGGGCTTTGGAAAATATGATTGAACTTATGCGGCATTTGGATGGGCGATTTACCCTGGATTTAATCTTGGTGCCGGATCATAAGGACTATGAGGCTGAATTGCGACATCTGGCGCGGGATCTCCCCCAAGTCCATTTCAAACCCCCGGTACCGATGCCTGAAATTTCGACGATGCTCAATGCGCATTATGACTTGGGGCTGTGTTTGTTTCCCAGTGGGTCGGCCAACTACAATTTTATTTTGCCCAATAAATTTTTTGAGTTTGTGCAGGGGAATTTGGGCGTGATCACGTGGTCGTCTCCGGAGATTGTGGCGATGTTGCAAGACGCGCCCTGTGGGGTGATTGTGCCTTGGGATGTGTCCTCCGCGGCGGCACATTTACGGGCCTTAACGGGGCCACAGGTGGATGGATTGAAGCAGGCGTCTCACCTGGCGGCCCAGGTCTGGAATGCAGAACAGAATCGGGATAAGGTGATGACGCTGATCGATCAGGTGATGGGAAAGGGAGGATAAACCGTGCTCAAACGATGGCTGGAAGTGGCGGGGTTGGTGGTTTTGTACGGCGTTACCCATGGGTGGATGCTCTTAAATCGGGGCATTTATTGGGATGATTGGTGTCATTATCACGCCTCGCCGTTGGTGGTGAAATATGAGTTTTGGCAAAGCGGGTTGATTTGGCCCGGGTATTTACAGTCGTTTTTGTACAGCTTTCAAGACGGCATTCTTTTGCACCGCCTGATCATTTTTGGGTGTTATTTGGGGGCGATGTTGGCCTTGTGGGGGATTTTAAAGCGAGAGGATCGGGTGTCAGATTTTGATCGGCTGGGCATTGTCGGATTGTTTATGGCATTCCCGGTGAATCAAGCCCGGATTGTCTTGGCGAATATTCACTTTGCGATCCCGTACTTTCTGTTTTTTATGGCTTGGTTGGCGCTTAGTTTTCAGGTCGAACGTCCGAGATGGTGGCTGCGCGTGTTGGCGGGGGTTGGGTTTTTTCTGTCCTTTTTTATGAACTCAATTTTGGTGTTTTTTGGGTGTGTGCTGGTGTGGCTATTTTGGATCAAACGCCAGTCGTTTAAGCGCTATCCCGACTTTATCCTGTTGCCGATTTTATTTTGGATTTTTCGCAATACCGTGATCAAACCCTTTGGGTTTTGGGCGGGGTATAATTCGCTGAGTGTTCATTCCTTGGCCTTGTCCCCCTTTCGTACGGTGTTGGGCATGTGTCAGTCGTTTTTTGTACCGTTGGATGCAGGGCTGGACTTGATTCTATCTTGGTCCTGGGTGGCGGTGGCGGCGGTGGTATTGGTGGGGTGGTGGCGTCGCGAAGATGCGGATCAACGGGTGTCCCCTTGGTGGGGATTTGGATTTGGTGTAGTGGCCTTAATCGCGGCTATTTTTCCGTATGCGGCGGTGGGGAGTGCGGCGATGCCGGATGTCGGGCAATGGTTTAGCCGACACCAGACCTTGGTTCCCTTGGGTGCGGCCTTGATTTTGGTGTACGGGGTCCGGGGGATGTTTCCCTCTGTGACGGCGCAACGCTGGGTGATCGCCGGGCTTTTAAGTGTGTGTATGTTTGCCACGATTGGGCGGTATGTGGAGTTGCAAAAAGATTGGTTTAAACAAGTGGCCTTGATTGAGTGGTTTAAATCCGATCCTGAAATCCGAGCGCATCATACGTTTTTGATTGCGGATCGGGCAGTGGAATTTAATGCCAATGAACGGTTTTTGCGGCCGTATGAATATGGGGCCTTGTTTTATGAGGCGTTTGGGGATCAGACCCGATTTGGGATGTCGACGGAGGATCATTTATGGGAACGGGGTGGAGTTGTGTCGCTGTTTGCCCAATATCGCGCAGAAATCCCCAAGGCCCGAAAATGGGGGGTGTTTACCTCTCTGGAAATCGGCAAAATGAAGGACTATGTCCCGGCGCCTTTTGACTATCAACTCACGATCACCCCCGCGCATCCGTACCCGGTGTCGTTTAAAAAGACGATGGTGTTGGCCTTGAAATCATGGGTGAATCCGCCTGCTTTTCGTCAGGCGACGACACACTTAATCACCATTAAAGGGGCTCAGTTTTGAAATATCCACCCCCACCCCCAACCCCTCCCCATTCCCTCTGGGAATAGAGAGGGGAGCTTGAATTCAATCTTTTTTATTGGGGTTCCCCTCTCTATTTTGAAAAAATGGGGAGGGGCTAGGGGTGGGGTTTGACCGTGTCAGCCGAGAAATTGAGTCTAGGGGGGCCTATTGCAGTTGCTTCTGGGCCCAACTCATCGCCGATGCAATAACCTGGTGCATGTCATAGTAGCGATACTCGGCGAGGCGGCCACCGAAGTGGACCTTGGGTTCGGATTGCGCCAGGGCCTTGTATTTTTGGTATAGAGCGTTGTTTTCGGTGTCATTGATAGGATAGTAGGGCTCGACTTTGGGGGTCCAGTCTTGGGGGTATTCCGTGGTGATGACGGTGGTGGGGGAGAGGGGCTCTGGACCGAGCTGATCAAAATGTTTGTGTTCGATGATCCGCGTGAAGGGAACAGTGGGGTCGGTGTAATTGATCACAGCGTTGCCTTGAAAATCGGGAATGGGGAGATGTTGGGTTTCAAAGCGTAGGGATCGATAGGCTAAGGGGCCGAATTGGGTATTGAAATACGCATCAATGGGCCCTGTGAAGAGGATGTGCGGGGCGAGGCTGTCGTAGTGGGGTTTGTCTTTCAGATAATCGACGTTCAGTTGGACTTGGGCGCCTTGGATCATTTTTTCGATCATCGGGGTGTAACCGCCGATGGGGATGCCTTGAAAGCGGTCGGTGAAGTAGTTATCGTCATAGGTGAGGCGGATCGGGAGGCGCTTGATGATGAAGGCCGGGAGATTTTTGGGTGGGCGATTCCATTGTTTTTGGGTGTAACCTCGGATAAAAATCTGGTAGAGCTCGTCGCCGACCTGGGCCAGGATCCAGTCTTCTAGATTCTGGGGGGCAGGATGGGGAATCTGTACCGATTCGAGCTTGGCTTTGGCGTCTTCGGGGGTTTGGACACCCCAGAGCTGGTAGAGGGTCATGAGGTTAATGGGGAAGGAGAATAACCGGTCCTGATAGCGGACCTTGGGGCGGTTCACAAAATGGTTGAAGGTCGCAAATCGATTGATGTACTGCCAGACTTTTTCGTTGCTGGTGTGAAAAATATGTGCGCCATAGCGATGTATGGGGATGCCATCGATGGATTCTGTGTAGACATTGCCCCCGATGTGGGGCCGTTTTTCGAGGATTAAAACCCGACGATTTTTTTCGATATAGTGCTGGGCGACCGTGGCGCCATAAAGACCGCATCCGACAATAACTAGATCAAACTGAGGGGATGACACCAACTCACCTTACCCTTTACAATGGGATCATGACAACCCCCCCTAATTCTAACTTTATTCATCCCACTGCCGTTGTGGGGCCGGATGTTGTGATGGGGGAGGGGAATTACATTGGACCGTACTGCGTGGTGTATGGCAAAACGGTATTGGGTCATCGCAATCGATTGGAAGCCCATTGTGCGATTGGAACCCCGCCTGAACATACCCAATTTTTCACCCATACAGAAGGCGCGGTTCAGTTTGGCGATGACAATGTGGTGCGTGAATTTGTGACCGTGAATGCAGGGATGGCGCATCCCACTGTTTTAGGGGATCGCAATAGCCTGTTACGCGGGAGTTATCTCGGGCATGACTCGATTGTGGAAAATGATGTAATTTTAGCGCCGAATGCGTTGGTGGGAGGCCATTCGTATTTGATGTCGGGATGTTATTTTGGGTTGGCTAGCATGTGTCACCAGTATAGTGTGATTGGGGCTTATGTGATGTTGGGCATGGGAGCTGTGGTCCCGAAACATAAAGAGATTCTCCCCTGTCAGATTTTTGTGGGGAATCCGGTGACTTATTTGAAAGAAAATGAAGTGGGAATTCAACGGTGGCAGTTGAGCCCTGCGGCTATCGCGGCCTTACGGGTCCGATACCATGAATTGGTTGTGAAAGGGCGTCCAGCATGAAGATTTCAGTATTGGTTCCGACTCGGGGGCGCCCGGACTCTATGAGTCGCTTGTGGGCGTCGATTGTCGGCACGGTTTCGAGTCCTGGGACTGTTGATTTGGTGTTTTATGTGGATTCGGATGATACGGCGTCTTTGGATCGGGTGACCGAGATCGGCTCTCCCTTGGTGCGCGCGATTGTGGGGCCTCGGATTTCGCTCAGTGAAGCGTGGAATGTGTTGGCCCGAGAAAGTGTGGGCGAGGTGTGTATGCAATGTGGGGATGATGTACTATTTCGGACCCCAAACTGGGATCGGTTGGTTGTGAATGCCTTCGAGGCCTGCCGTGATAAAATCTTATTTGTCTATGGCCGAGATGGGATTCAGAATGAGAAAATGGGGACTTTAGGGTTTTTGCACCGCAACTGGATTCAAACGGTGGGGTATTTCTTGCCTCCTTATTTTTACTCGGATTGCACCGATTTGTGGCTGACCGATGTGGCGAAGCGTGCCGGTCGGGCCAAATATATCGGGGAGATGTTTATTGAGCATTTACACCCCGCAGCGGGGAAGGCGGCGCTGGATCAGACTCACCAAGAACGATTGGTAAAGCTCAAGGCCGAAAATGCCCTGAAAATTTATTCGGCCTTGAAGTTCAAGCGCAAAGATGATACTAAGAAATTAAAAGAATTTATAAAAGATTACGCAAAAAGGTAGGGGAGTTTAGTCATGGTGAATTTAGCGCCTGTTGTTTTGTTTGTGTATAACCGTCCCGATCATACCCGTCGTACGCTAGCGGCATTGGCTGAAAATGACTTGGCATTTCGGACCCCCTTGATTGTGTATTGTGATGGGCCGAAAACGCCGGGAGATCCGAAGGTGTTGGCCGTGCGAGAACTCGTTAAAAATGCGACGGGATTTGTCTCGGTAACCGTGCATGAGCGCGATAAAAACCAGGGGTTGGCCCCCTCGATTATCTATGGCGTGAGTCAAGCCTTGGCCCAATATGATCGGGTGATTGTGATGGAAGATGATTTGGTGAGCTCCCCTTATTTTTTGACCTTTATGAATGAGGCGTTGACCCGTTATGGGTCAGTTGAAAAAGTGGGGGCGATTCAAGGCTATATGTACCCCACCACTCGAGAGTTGCCAGAGACCTTTTTGATGCGGGGTGCGGATTGCTGGGGTTGGGGGACCTGGGCTCGGGCTTGGGAACACTTTAACCCTAAAGGGCAGGCGTTGTTGGATGAGTTGGAGTGTCGTGGATTGACGGATGAGTTTGACTTGAATGGGGCATACCCTTTTGTCCTCACGTTAAAGAACCAGATTGCGGGCAAAGTGAGTTCTTGGGCGATTCGCTGGCATGCCAGCTTGTTTGTGAAAGGGATGTTGAGCTTGTACCCCGGACGATCTTTGATTCACAATATCGGCATGGATGGACATGGTACCCATATGGATTGCAGCGATGCTTTTGGGCAAGGTTTTGCCCAATCTCCGATTGAAATTGACGACATTCCGGTGGAAGAATCCCGGGTCGGGGTCGAGGCGATGCGGGAGTTTTGGTTGGGCCAAAAGGTGCCGTCCTGGTGGCAACGGATTAAAAAGCAATTGTGCGTTTAAACTTTTGTACGCTCTTTGATTCGGGCTATTTGAGTCGAGGACTGGCGTTGTATGCCTCCTTGGTTGCACAGGCGAGCCCCTTTCATTTGGTGGTCTTGGCGATGGATGACGCGGCCTACGTTACTCTCACGCGCTTGGATTTGGCGGATATGACGGTGGTGTCTTTGTCTGAGGTTGAAGATACGGCGTTGTTGCACGTGAAACCAACCCGTTCACGCGGCGAATATTGCTGGACCTGTACCCCGTGTTTGCTGGATTATGCTTTTCGGACGTACGGGGGAGAGATGTGGACGTATGTGGATGCGGATTTGTACTTTTTTTCAGATCCGCGTGTTTTGATTGAAGAGATGGGATCGGCCAGTGTGTTGATTACCCCGCATCGGTACACCCAACGCTACGACCAGTCGGCGGTGAGTGGGATTTATTGTGTGCAGTTTATGACATTTTGTCGGACGGCCCAGGGGTTGGCGGTATTAGACTGGTGGAGAAATGCGTGTTTGGACTGGTGTTTTGCGGTGCCCGAGCAGGGGAAGTTTGGGGATCAAAAATACCTGGATGATTGGCCGGAACGTTTCGAAGGCGTGCATGTTCTGCAGCACTTGGGTGGGGGAGTGGCCCCCTGGAATGTGCAGCAATATCAGATTTATACCCGAGACGGCCAGGTGAGGGGAAAAGAACTTCGAACCGGGGTGGAATTCCCCGTCGTTTTTTATCATTTTCATGCCTTGCACCTCAAGGCAAGATTTTGGGTGGATTATGGGGCCTATGCCTTGCGTTGGGGGGCCAAATGGGCATTGTATCGCCCTTATATTAAGGCATTACGGGAGCCTGAATCGGGATTTTCTGAGCCACAATTGGCTGCGTATGCGACACGACCCTTGAAGGCCAGCGCGGGCAATGCGTGGATTCATGCCCAACTGTTGGGGCCGGACCCCGTGATGATTGGACGAATCGGGGGAGTGGAGTGGAGTTGTGTGATGGCGGCAATGGGGCAGCAAGGGCGGGAGTCCCCCCGATTTAAAAAAGGAATCCGGGACCAGATGATTGAAAATGCTGGGTTTTTCCCGCCGACCCATGATCAGTTGGCCCGATTTTCGGCAGTGATGGTGGCCTCCGTTGGGCAGGTGGATGGGGTTGCGGTGTGGGGGAAGCCGCATGAACCCGACTTTATGGCCCAATTTTGCCCCCAAGCGGCTTTGTTTCCCCTGCGATCTTTGGATGGCTATCGATTTGAGGCCCCTTGGACGGCGGCTTTGGCCGGCAAAAAAGTCTTGGTGATTCATCCCTTTGTGGAGACGATTGCCGCGCAATATGCCCGCCGGGACCGATTGTTTGAGAACCCCCATACCTTGCCTGAATTTGAACTTAAATTGCTCAAAGCGGTCCAATCTGTAGGCGGGGAGCCTACGCCCTATGCGACGTGGTTTGAGGCGCTAGAGGCGATGATTGCGCAGGTTCAGGATATTGATTTTGAGATTGCCTTGATTGGGGCGGGGGCCTATGGGTTTCCCCTGGCTGCTGCGATTAAAAAAATGGGAAAAAAAGCGGTGCATATTGGGGGGAGTACCCAGATTTTATTTGGGATTAAAGGGCGGCGTTGGGATGCGGATCCGGTTGTGCGATCGTATTACAATGCGTATTGGGCGCGTGCATCAGTGGCCGAAACGCCACAATTTGCGCAAAAAGTGGAGGGGGCCACGTACTGGTAGTGCGGGTGGATCTCCCCAGCTAAACCGGGACATCAGTGGCTTGGCACTGCCTTGAAAATGGAGGGTTCGAAACCGAATTTTCTCGCCTGTTTTTTCTAGAAATCCATAGGGATGTCCGGATTCAACGACGATTTTTTTGATGGGGCCGTCCATTTGGAAGCCGCCCGGGGCATTGAAGTTGTCATCGGAGCAGATTCCGTCTCGAAGGTCTTCTTGGTGGCGGACTTCGTCGGGATATTGCGCGCTGAAGAGTCCAAACAACGTCATGTCGGTTACCCCACCGCAGGGCCCCATTTGGGTGGCGCGCAGGTGTTTCAGACGGGTAAGCGTCTCAGGGTGGGTATAGGTGGTTTCCATAAATTGGCAGAATTTTTCAAGGCTCACCCGGTTTGAAAAGAGGCTGTGGCCGGACTTGGTAAAGGCGTAATAGGGGCTGGTGGGGTCGCCGACAACGCCTAGTTTGTCACAGGGAAACGCATCATCGAAGAGCATACAATCGCTATCCAGGTGGATGAACTGCGTGAGGTTGTGTTGGTGGAGGGCCTGGGCCAGCATGAACCATCGATTGAAACAAAACAGCTCAAATTTTTGATCGACGGTGGACAGGTGTTGATAGTGGGCTGTGAATGGTGAGCCCAGGGTCTTGAGGGGGACCCATTCACTGTCTGCATAGGGTCGATCTGAGAGCGTGAGTATCCGCCTGGGTCCGAAACGTGCTCGTACATGGCTGATGTTGCCCGGGAGGTAATGGCAAGGGCCTTTATGGATAAAAATAATGGGGGGCGACACGCTCATTTTGTCTGCAAAAGTGTATCATTTTACTTAGGCATGGTATAGTCCAGGCTTATCTCAATAGGTGCTTTTTAGGAGAATTTGTGTGGGACAGCCAGGGTTTTTTGCACGAGTAGCGACTGGTTACCGGTGGTTGACCTTGCTCAATGCGCGACGGACCTTTGCGCTGAGCTATTATCAACCTGCACTCCGGCAGATTCGGAAATGGGTTTTTTGTAATCGTGAATTTACCAACTTTACCTACGATTTGACGGATTTGAATAAGGCGCAATTGATTGCGCTAGCACAGGTGGTGACCGGGTTGCCCTTGGCCACTTTGGAGGGGTATCTTGCTGAAATTTTAGGCGATGATGCGCTTCGGCAGCAGGTGATTACGGCAACGCGTGCCTCCGAGTTGTCTTATATGGCGGAGGAGTATTGTGAGTTTTCGCGTCGCATCGGCTGGTACCTCTTTGTCCGCGCTTTAAAGCCTAAAACAGTGATTGAAACGGGGGTAGATAAGGGGCTAGGTGCAGTGGTGCTGTGTGCGGCGCTCTTGAAAAATCAGGCGGAGGGTTCCCCTGGCCGGTATTACGGTACGGACATTAACCCCAAAGCCGGCTATTTGCTTCAGGCACCCTATTCTGGTGTGGGTGAAATCTTGGTGGGCGATTCGATTGAGTCCTTGAAAAAATTCCCCGACCCCATTGATTTTTTTGTGAATGATAGCGACCATTCGGCCACGTATGAGTACCAAGAATATGTTGCCATTCAGGATAAATTGTCAGCGCATGCGTTGATCTTAGGGGATAACTCGCATGTCACGGATAGCCTGGTGCGCTTTTCACGCGAGACTGGGCGGCGGTTCTTGTTTTTTAAAGAATATCCGAAAGATCATTGGTATCCCGGTGGGGGGATAGGGGTTTCCTTTGTCGCTTAAGCCGCGCGATACTCTTCGGTCCGCCTTTTCTCCCTTGATTAACGCTTTGCAAGCGATCGCCCATTGGCGGGGCATCGAAGCCTTGTTGAGTTGGGATCAAGAAACGGTCATGCCCTCAGGTGCGATTGAGTCTCGGGCCGAGCAAAGTGCCTTGGTTGCGACCTATGCCCACCAGCAATTGGCTTCAGATCGTTTTAGAGGACTCTTGGGGGAATGGGTGGCCTTGGAGACTGGAAAACCCTATCCCCAAGATTTGAATGCGTTGGAGTCGGCTTTCCTTCGGGAAGTCTACCGTGACTGGCAGTTGGCGACGGCATTGCCCGCGACCTTTGTGGAGACTTTCACCAAGGCCAAGGCCCGGTCTCAGCATGCCTGGATTGAGGCCCGAAAAAAAGACGCGTTTTCAGATTTTGCGCCCCATTTGGAATCGATCGTGGCCCTTACTACCCAGCGTGCGGATTATTTGTCCCAGGGACGTGGGACTTACGAGACGCTTCTGGACGAGTACGAGCCTGGCATGACCTTGGCGATGCTGAACCCGGTTTTGGATGACTTAAAATCCGAAACTTTACGATTGATGGCAAAAATCCGTCGCCAACCAGAACGGCCGATTTTCCCCCTTCATGAAAAAGAATGGGATGTTCAAAAACAATGGGAATTTAGCCGAATGGTCTTGCAGGATATGGGTTTTAGCAGTGAGCACGGTCGTTTGGATGCCTCGGCCCATCCGTTTAGCACCCACATTCACCCGACCGATGTGCGCATTACGACTCGGGTCCGGAGCCACGATTTTCTAGAAGGCCTGAGTAGCACGATGCATGAATGCGGCCATGCACTCTATGAGCAAGGTTTGGATACGACGTATTTTGGGACTCCCTTATGCGCGGCTGGCTCTTTTGGGCTCCATGAAAGCCAGTCCCGATTTTGGGAAAATGGGATTGGCAAGCACCGGGCGTTTTGGGAGTATTATTTCCCCAAGCTTTGCGCACTGTTTCCCGAGGTCATTCGAGAGTCGGATTTCGAGTCTTTTTTGGCGGCGCAAAATCAGGTGAAACCGTCTTTAATTCGAGTCCAAGCCGATGAGCTGACCTACAATCTCCATATTGTGATTCGGTATGAGCTGGAGACGGCCTTATTTTCGGGGGCGTTGTCTGTGAAAGACTTGCCTGGGGCTTGGCGTGAAAAATATCAGTCCTATTTGGGAGTGTCCTCGCCGACGGATGCGGATGGGGTAATGCAGGATGTGCATTGGTCTTGTGGGTATTTTGGGTATTTCCCCACCTATTCTTTGGGGAATTTATACGCGGCCATGCTACTCGATCGGATCGGTCAGGATCTGGATTTGGCGGCCCAATTGCGTAAGGGGCAATTACTGCCGATACGGGAATGGTTAAGGACGCATATCCATTCGGTTGGCCGGCAGCTGTCAACACAGACGTTGATCCACCAATTGACGGGAAGCAGCCTTTCTTCAGAGTCCTTTGTCCATTATTTGGAATCGAGACATCTTTCCTGATCGGCTTTACGGTATAAATATTCGGTGGTGGCCCATCGGTGAGATTCGATCAGTAAATTGTGGCTGAGTGCTTGCATGTCGAGTGAAATACGATGCGTTGTTGCGAGCTGCCATAACGCATTTAGTGCGTGGGGGAGTGGACGATTGTGAAAACCGGGAAAGAGGTACTCATAGCATTTGGCATAGCTCTCTTCCCAAAGTTCGGTGACCATTTTGGTGACATTGGCTTCATACTCAGGGTGTTGAAGTCCTTTACAAAGCGCATCCAGCGCCCATCCTTCGGGGAAGTGAGGTGTTTTTTGGACACCCTCTGATGTTTTTTGGATCATTTGGGGGGTGTGATGGATCTTAATTCCCGCTGGGGTACGTTGAATCTCAAGGGAGACGGCAATCCCAAAATTCCATAAGGGATGCTTGCTATCCCAGTCAAAGTGAAAATTGCCCAAACTGTAATAAATGGGCTTTCCTTGGTAGTCTTCGTAGCCTTGCGGGGTGTGCGTGTGTGTGGCAATGACTGCATCTGCCCCCGCGTGGATCAGGGCTTGGTATTTTTCTCGCCATTTTGGGAGTGGCCATTGGGTGTCTTCGGCGCCAGCGTGGACGATCACGATGACGATATCAACCTGGGACTTGAGCGCGATGAGCGTGGGAATGATCTTGGGGTGATTGATCCAGGCAAATCCACCTTGTCCTTGATTTTGGGAGACCCCAAACCCAAATTCAGCGGCAGCTAAGAGCCCGATTTTGAAGTCTTCAATCTGGAGTATCCTTGGGGCATATGCCTCTTCGTGGGTTAGCCCCGCACCCAGATATTCGTTTGGGCTAACAAATTGACGCAGGGTTTGCGTGAACCCTGCTGCGCCGTAGTCCCAAATGTGATTGTTGGCGAGAGCGAAGGTTGTAAATCCGGCGTCTTTTAGGCGTGAAATGCTGGTCAGATCTTGGTCTACGGCGGGGCCCATTTTGGAAAAGGGCGGGGCATTGGAGTTGACGGGGCCTTCCAAATTGCAAATGGCGAGGGCATGATCGGATAGCCAGGACTGGAGGTCTTTACTTAGAATGGGCCGTTGCGTTTGTATGCGGATATCGCCAACAATCGCTATTTTTGCCATGAGGACATCCGTAATAGCGTGAAGGCGAGGCTCTGCCAAGGGAGTATCCGCTCATAATGGTGCTCTGCTTGGTGTAAGGGTGCGGTGAGGGCGTTTTGAATGCTGTCGGTTTGTATTTTTTTCGGCAGAAATTGATTGAAAATCGGTTTCATCTGGGAGGGGAGATCTTGGATGGGGAAAAACCAGGTCTTTGGGTGTTTTCGAAGTGCTGAAACATCAAAAAAAGTACGTTTCTCAATGTAAAGATTACGGGTAATGAGCTGGGGTACCCACCAAGATAAAGATTTTACCCCATTACTGTTTGCCGGGATATGCGCTTCAGTGGGGTAATGGTTCATGAGCATCAATTCTACGGATAGTCGATTATGGAGATGTTTGGGGTGTAAGGAAAGGAAGAAGTTTAGATACTCAGGGTGGACATGGGGGCTAAGGCAGGGGAATTCCCATTCAATGCCTCTGGGGTAATAACTGATAAAATTGCGCTGGCGCGTCCAGAGGTCGAGGATGACAAATTGATGGGTTTTGGGCCCCACTAATCGAGAGGCAGCTTTTTCAAGTTGGGCTTGTGCAAAGTCATTGACTTGCGTGGTGAATTGGGGAGAAAGTGTGCATAATTCTTGGACTGGCCAGTGGGAGCTTTGCCCAAATAGGTTCATGAGGTCCAGCCAAGAGGCGTTTGGCACCTTATCCATCATGCCCAAGTGTTGTCCCCCAGGCACCCCAGTCATGAATCCTGAGGTGATGACGGCTTCGGAGGGGATGTGGGGTTTTAAGGTGTCCACAAATTCTAGTTGGTACATACTGTGTGGGTGTGTAGAGCTTCCAAAAATGAGGTCGTTTTTGGTGAGATAAGACGTGTTTAAATAATTAAAGGGCAGTTGGATATTTTGCCAAGGGATTTTGTTTTTTTGACAGAGCGTTTGGGCGAGTTTTACGTCGATATCTTGCGGGGAGCCGTAGGTAAAACAGTGGAGTTGTTTTGAAAAGGTGGGATGGTGTGCGAGTGCGCAAAAAATCATCCGGCTGTCATACCCACCTGAAAGCGGTAGGGTGATGTAAGGGAATTGGCCGAGTTGTTGTGTGACAAGACGACTATTGAGTTCACAAAGTGCATGTGCAACTTGCTGGTCACTGTAAGCGTGCCGTTCTGATGTGGACTGGATGGTTTGACTGGGTTTGAGGGTGAATTTGATCTCGGATTCTGCGCGCCAGGAAACCGTTAGATTAGAATCGGGCTCTTGGCTTTTAATGGGTTTGAAAAGGGTTTCATCCCAGAGTAGGTGGCTGAAGTGAACCAAAATGCCGAGTGCGTTCGGATCGATATCCTCTGGGGTTACTTGGCTCCCTGCGACAACACAGGGCTCGATATTGGAGAGATGGAGTCCATTTTTTGAGGTGTAAAAAATAGGGATAGCGCCGTAAATATCGTTTTGAATTTCCAGTTCGTTTTCATGGATTCTGATGTGTAGAAATCGATCTTGGATTTGATGCAGGGGTACTTTGGGATAGTCGTAAATACTGTGCTGGGTTCCCCAGATGGGTCCGACACAGAGTGTTTGTGGCGTTTCGGGGGTAGGGGGGGGTAAAAGTCGGGTCAGGTCCCCCTCATAACAGAGGTGAACTGTCCATTTGCCGAGAGTCCTCGAGTGGCAGCGCTTGTTAAAGGTTTTGGCAAGGGTTTGGAGATGATCTAGTGCGTGCCTCACGCCAGAATGGGTCTGTGGTTCTGACGTAATGTAAACGGCAAGAATGCGCGATGGATTCATTATTTTTTGACAGAAATAGTGGCTAAAATCATGGCATATAGGTCTTTTTGCATGAGGCTTAGCGGTTCGGTTTCAATGGGATATAGTGTGAAACTCAGCTCAATGATAGCGTCTTTTCTGGCTATAAACAAAGAGCGGGTGTTGTCACTGTATCCGTAGAAATCCACCATGAATGCGGTTTGCGTCCCGATACGAACATGAGACACAAAATCTTCCAAGATATGCCCATCTTGAGAAACCGGATAAATACTGGGGCCACCCTGGACTCGTTTCCATTCTTCGACGATATAGCCTCTTGCCCATTCCTCGGCGGTAAGTTTGAGGGGATTGTCATGAATTTGGATGTGAATTTGATAGGCAGGGCGAGCGTCTCCTTCTTGGAGATTGACGGCAGAGGGGGTGCTGGTTAGGGGGGGGGTGCTGGGAAGCGGTTCGTTTGAGGTGGTATGGAGCGTGACGCTTGGGCCGACGAGGTAGGATTCTCTTTGATTTAAAACGACGAGCTTGGCTGAAGTGGGATAGCTAAATGTAATGAAGTGGCCCTTGTATTGTTGTAGCCCCACGGATTGGAGGTTCGTTTCCTTCTTTTTGTGTCCACAACCGCAGAGTGTGAATGCAAGGATGCAAAGCGCCATAAAGCACCAGGGGAGATGTTTTTTTTTGGATATTTTCATGGGAGGATTTTAACCTGGCTTCAGGGGGGGTGCAAGTGTTTGCTACGGTTCATGCGATTATGTTAAAGTTCGATAATGCATGTTTATCTTCGCTCATTTTCTTACATTAAGCCGTACCTTTGGCAGTTTTTTCTGTGTCTTTTTTTAGCGCTTTTGTTTGCGACCGCGAGTGTCTTTTTTATCCCCCTTTCTCGGGATTTAATTAGCCAATATTCAAGTGGGGATTTTGCCCGTATTAGTAACCAGGTTTTAAATGCGATTGTGTTGTTTGGACTTCGTATTTTGGTGCAGTATATCCAGTTTTATTTCATGAGTAATATCGGTAACCTTGTTCTGATTGATCTTCGAAAAGCACTGTTTGTGCGATTTTTGGAACTCCCTCAATTATTTTATTCGGATTGGAAAATGGGTGATATTTTGACCCGGATGTTTGATGACACGGGTCGGGTTCGAGATTTAATCATCCAGATTTTCTCGGATTTTCTCCCTCAATTTGTGAGCTTTGTGGGGATTGTGGTGTACTTGTTTGTAATTAATTGGAAATTAATGGTGTTTAGCTTGGTTGCGATTCCTGTGTTTGTCGGTATTATTTCTGTTTCGGCGAATCGAACCAAGCGAAATTCCGCTAAAGTACAAAAAAAAGCGGCTGATGTGATCCATATTGCTCAGGAAGTGATTGGGAACGTTAAGGCTGTTCAGTCCAATACGATGGAAGGGTTTGAGGCCAAACGGTATTACTCTGAAAACTTCGCAAGTTATCGCTCGACGATGGTCGGCGTTGCGATTCGATTGAAATCAGAGCCCTTGATTTCATTCTTGCAATTTGTGCTCATTGGCTTGGTGCTTTGGTACGGTGGGTATGAAATGTCTATCGGCCAAATGACTGGGGCTGAGTTGGGGGCCTTTTTTGCTGGGATTATGCTCTTAATTGATCCTACGTTAGCGGTTTCAAAAGTGTACAACCAATTAAGCCAGAATGTGGCGTCCTGTGAGCGTGTTTATGAGATCCTGGATTATCCAAATCCCATCCAAAATGCAGCTAATCCCCGATTCCCCGATCAGATTAATGGCGAAGTTGTTTTTGAAAATGTTGATTTTTGGTATGAGACTGAAGATAAAAAAGCGTTGAAGAACCTTGATCTTTGCGTTGCTCCCGGGGAAGTGATTGCGTTGGTGGGGGCTTCGGGTGCCGGTAAAAGTACCCTGATTCATTTGATTCCTCGATTTTATGATGTGCGTTCAGGGGTCATTAAAATTGATGGCGTCCCGGTTCAGGAAATGGATCTCCACTTTTTGCGGTCCCACATTGGGATTGTGCCCCAAGAAGATGTCCTCTTTCGCGGGTCTGTCCTTGAAAATGTGCGCTATGGCCGACAGGGGGCGACGCAGGACGAGGTTGAAGAGGCGATCCGATTGGCCAATGCCTGGGAGTTTGTGGAGGCGTTGCCAGGGGGGATTCACGCGCGGATTGGGGATCGGGGTCGTAAGCTTTCTGGGGGACAAAAACAACGGTTGTCGATTGCAAGGGCTATTTTGCGCAACCCCAAAATTTTGATCTTGGATGAGGCGACATCGGCCTTGGATTCCAAATCCGAGCAACTGGTTCAGGATGCCCTAAAGCGCTTGATGCAGAATCGGACGACTTTTGTGATTGCGCACCGGCTCTCTACCATTACCCATGCGGATCGGATTGTGGTGATGGATGGCGGAGAGATCAAAGAAATTGGCACGCATTCGCAGTTGCTGGCCCGACAGGGTCTCTACGAGAAGCTGTATACGCTTCAATACAAAAACCAGAGTTAATTTTGACTTTTTTGTTGGAATCCGATACCCTGGACACACTACTCTTTCAAGTATTGTGAGAAAGGCCACCCATGCATCAGTACTGTCTAACCCTCGCTCATCCTTGGCACGGGCTTACGCCAGGCGAAAATTGCCCTGAAGTTGTGAATGTTTTTGTGGAAATGGTTCCGACGGATACCGTGAAATATGAAGTAGATAAAGAGAGTGGCCATTTGAAAGTGGACCGTCCTCAAAAGTACTCTAATTTTTGCCCGTCTTTGTACGGGTTTATCCCCCAAACGCTGTGCGCGACTCATGTCGCGGAATACGCAATGGCGCAGACCGGCCGTCAAGGCATTGAGGGTGACCTTGACCCGATCGATATTTGCGTGTTGACTGAGCGGCCGATTAACCACGGTTCTGTCATTTTGCATGCGCGCCCCATCGGGGGGTTCCGCTTGTTTGACGGTGGCGAGGCTGATGACAAAATTATTGCGATTTTGGTGAAAGATCCAGCTTATGCGGATTACACCGATATTTCCCAGGTGCCTAAAGGGATTATTGACCGTCTTCGTCACTATTTTGTGACCTACAAACAAACCCCAGATAACCATGAGCCTGCTTGTTTGATTTCTCATGTGTACGGGGCTGCAGAAGCCAAGGAAGTGATTTTAAGATCGATTCAAGACTACAAAGCGCATTATGAGGTAAAGGAGTGTGTCCATGAGAAAGCCTAAGTTTACCACCCAGATTTTCCTGGGGATGTTGTTGGGGATATTGGTGGGTCACTTTTTTGGTGAGTTTGGCCAACACCTCCAAATTTTGAGTGATATTTTCTTGCGTTTGATTAAGATGGTCATTGCGCCTTTGATCCTCTCTACCTTGGTGGTTGGGATTGCAAAGCTTGGGACCTTTTCGACGGTGGGTCGGATCGGTGTGAAGACCATCTTGTATTTCCAATTTGCTACGATTTTGGCGTTGGTGACCGGTTTGGTCATTGTGAATACCTTTGAGCCTGGCCATCGTATGAGCTTGGAATTACCGACCCGAGGAACGGATACGGGATTTCATTCCAACCAGCCCCAAGACCTTAAAGGGTTTGTGTCTCATCTCATCCCGACGAGTATTTTTAAAGCGATGGCCGACAATGAAATTTTGCCAATTGTGGTGTTCTCATTGTTCCTTGGGGTTGCGGTTTCTGCGCTGGGTGACCAGTCTAAAATGATCGTCAAAGCGATGGATGCCTTGTCTCATATTATGTTCCAGGTGACGCGTTACGTGATGGCCTTTGCGCCGCTGGGGGCCTTTGGGGCCTTGGCTGCGGTCGTGGGTAAGTACGGGGTGAGTATCCTGGTGGGGTATTTGTTTTTGATTGCCTGTTTCTTGGGGGGCTTATTGTTCTTTGTCTTTGTGATCTTGGGCGGGATTTGTTTCGTGCTTCGCATTCCGTTCTTCAAGCTTTTGTCCTACATCAAAGACCCTGCGGTCTTGGCTTTTAGTACTGCTAGTTCTGAAGTGGCGTTACCGAGGGTTATTGAGCGTTTGCAGAAGTTTGGATGTTCGGATCGGATTACCAGTTTCGTCTTGCCTTTGGGCTATTCGTTTAACCTCGATGGGTCGATCATGTACACGACCTTTGCGACAATGTTTATTGCACAGGCTTATGGCATGCATATGACCATCCAGCAACAAATCGTGATGATGCTCATGTTGATGGTGACCAGCAAAGGGATGGCCGGGGTTCCTCGTGCCTCTCTGTTGGTGATTGCCGGTGCCTTGACCTCGTTTAACATTCCTGTTGAAGGGTTGGCCTTGGTGCTGGGGATCGATCAGATCCTCGATATGGGTCGGTCTGCCACCAATGTTATTGGAAATGCCGTGGCTACCGCGGTGGTTTCTAAATGGGAAGGGGAGCTCAATATCAACCCGGAGCCGATAGCCATCGCCCTTGCGATGGATAATTAATAGAGATTAGCTGTCTAGAAGATCCAAACGTGCCTGGTGTCGCCCACCCTCAAAAGGGGTCGCGAGCCAGGCTTTGACATAATTTTTGGCCTCAGCCAGGGTGGTTGTACGGCCCCCAAGGCAGAGGATATTGGCGTTGTTGTGGGCTTTGCACATTTCAGCGGTGAAGGTGCTATGCACGAGCGCTGCACGGATGCCTTTATGGCGGTTGGCGGCGATGCTAATGCCGATGCCTGTCCCGCAGATGAGAATCCCGAGCTGTGCTTTACCCCCGAGAATCGCCTTGCAGACTGAATTTGCAAAGTCCGGGTAATTAACCGATTCAGCAGTGTGGGTTCCCAGGTCTTGGACGGTTATTTCTGGGAAGACTTCAGCTAAAAAAAGGGTCAGCCTGTCTTTGAGTTCTAGGCCACCGTGATCGCATCCTATTGCAAGGGTTAATTTTTCGCTCATAACGATATGCTATCAAATCTATGACCAGTCCGGTAGGGGGTTTCGTCTGAGCTGGGATTGCGGTATCATGACACGACCATGATTTACCTGAAATTGATCCTCGCTATTATCGTTCGAACGATTGCGGATGTCTCCTTTAAAGCGGCTGTCCATCGGTTGGATTTTGATTCGTTTTCGACTTTGGGGACCAATGTTAAGCGGTTGGTGCAAAGTCCTTTTCTATGGATGGGTGGGGCCTTTGGGGTAGTGAACGTGATCTTATGGACCTCTTGCCTGGAGACTTTCGATCTGAGTTATGCCTACCCGTTTTTGAGCCTGAGCTATATCACCATTATGATTTCGGGGAAGGTTTTTTTCGGAGAGACCTTAGATTGGCATAAGATGGTCGGGATTTGTTTTATCGGACTCGGCGCTTGCGCTTTATTTTTAGGGTAATCAGACTCAAATGAAAAAATTTATCTTCTTTATTGCACTTCCGATTTTATTGACCTCCGTGGGAGAGTTTATCTTGAAGCACCAACTGAATTTCTTGGTGGGGTCTATGGCAGGCGGCATCCATATTATGAACCCCGGTGTTTTGTTGGCGTTGGCCACGATTACCAGCGGGGGTATTTTGTGGGTGATTGCGATGTCCAAGTATGAATTGTCGTTTTTGTATCCGTTTATGAGTATCAATTATCTGGTTATTATTGTTGGGTCTCAGTTGCTCCTCAAGGAAGCTGTGAGCCCATTTCGATATTTGGCTATGGGGTTGATTGTTACGGGGCTCATTTTTATTTCCAGAAGCCCTAATTCAGAGTCGAAAGAAGGAGATGTTTAATATGATTGCGAACCGTGCGGCGGATGTTACTGATAGTATTACAATGGCCATTTCGGCGCTTGCGATGAAGCTCAAAAAAGAAGGTCAAGATGTTCTGAGCTTTGGGGCAGGAGAGCCCGATTTTGATACCCCAGATGTGATTAAGCAAGCGGCGATTAAGGCGATTGAGCAAGGAAAGACCAAGTACACGGCGGCCACTGGCATTGCAGAATTAAAAGAAGCGGTTTGTGCCAAATTTTTGAAAGAAAATGGGGTTGGTTATTCCCCGGCTCAAATTGTGATTTCATGTGGGGCAAAACACAGCATTTTTAATGCGATTATGGCCTTGATTAATCCAGGGGATGAGGTGATTATCCCGGCTCCGTATTGGGTGAGCTATCCCGATCAGGTTCAGCTCTGTGGGGGGAAACCGGTCTTTATCGAAACCGATGACCGCAGCGCATTCAAAATTACCCCGCAGCAGCTCCGAGATGCGATTACCCCTAAAACCAAATTATTTA
Organism: bacterium; assembly: GCA_023249285.1. Taxonomy (GTDB): domain Bacteria; phylum Margulisbacteria; class Marinamargulisbacteria; order SXXA01; family JAHFDB01; genus JAHFCZ01. The sequence continues at coordinate 51,472 of JAHFCZ010000001.1, forward strand.
TTTTGAATTCACCGTCGAATCCCACTGGTTCAGTGTATTCCCGGGCGGAATTGGCCGCCTTGGCTGAGGTATTGGTAGAAAAGCAGGTCTTGGTTTTATCTGACGAAATTTACGAGAAACTCATTTACGCTGGCCATGAACATGTCTGCATCGCCGCTCTGTCTGAGGAGATTAAAGCCCTCACCATTCTGGTGAATGGGGTGGCGAAAGCCTATGCCATGACCGGGTGGCGGATCGGGTATACAGCGGCTCCCCCTGCGATCGCAACGGCGATGGGGATGATCCAAAGCCACTCGACTTCGAACCCGACAACTCCGGCTCAGTGGGCGAGTGTGGCGGCTTTGACTCAACCGATTCCCGAGGTTGAAATGATGCGGTGTGAGTTTGAATCTCGACGGGTCTTGATGGTCGAGGGACTTAATCAGATCCCCGGGGTGCGTTGCGTGATGCCGGCGGGTGCGTTTTATACCTTCCCCAATGTGTCGGGATTGTTTGGCAAAACAACGCTCTCTGGTGTGGTGATCCGCGATTCGGCCCAGCTCTGTGAATTGCTCTTGAAAGAGGCCTTGGTGGCCTGTGTGCCGGGTTCAGGGTTTGGTGCAGAAGGCTACATTCGATTGTCTTATGCGACCTCAAGGTCAGATATTCAGCGCGGGATCGAGAGGATCCATCAATGGGTGAGCGCACTACAATAAATTCTGTAAAAGAGGTGGCCCCGGCCAGCATCCAGCTGATTTGGGTCATGGCCCAGGAGCTGGGGCACTTGTATCCCCGCTTGAAAGACTCTGGGATTACGCTTACTGAATCGAGCCTAGCGCACCCTGATGAAGCGGTGGCCCGCTGTTTGCAGTTGTTGGTCTTGGCGGCTTTGTCCATGCACGGTGGGGTGTTTATCCCCAGTTTGACGAAGTTGGAGTATTCGGAAACTGAATTGGTGTTGTATTGGGCAGGTGGGGCGAAAGATCATCTGACCTGGGGGAAGCTGGATGTTCCCTTTAATCGGTTTTTGAAATACGCACAAAAGCAAATTTGGCGTAAGCCCTTCAGCGAGAAAATGACCCTGTCTTTGGTGCGGGAATGTCTGGTGAAAATGGTACAGAATTCCCAGATTTTGACTATTTGTACCGAACGCATTGAGGCCTTATTGCGCAATGACTTGGAGGTATTGTCTCAGTTGGGGGAATCCACGCCCTCGGATTTTATTTTTATCTTGATTTCATCGTTGCCGCCGTCTCAGCTCAACCACTTGTTTTTGTACCTCTGCCCCTTTTTCCCTGAGGATTTGGTCGTGAAGACGACGGAAGGGAACCAGGTCAACGTGACGACCCTGTTTGATTCCCCGTCCCAGGATGTTCGATTTTTGATCGAGAAAGCAAAAATCTACTTAAAGCTCTACGATGCCACGGATTTGCCGGTGGTGCGCATTATTACCCAGATGAAGACTACCGCCTATCTCAAAGAGGCGTTGCGCAAGGAAGCGGTTTTAAAGGCCGTCCAGAGCAATTTGTCTGCGATACGTGAGGCCCAAATTGTGACGCGGTTGAAGGTGTATTGGCTTTTGTCAGACCTCCTGAATCAATTGATTAAAGCCTGATTTGGTGCTATCGTTTACCCCCCTTCGATAACCAGATAGCCCCTTTGGGACAACTTGTGGATAAGTTGTGTGGAGTGTGGAAAACCCCTCCAATTTTTTGAGGCTAGAGTCTGGGAAAATCAGGGTGGGGATGATTTGTGGATAACTTGTGACAATGGTGAGGATTTAGCGGATCATGCAGCAAGTGTGGAGCCAAATTTTAGAGTGTTTGCAACGGGACCTATCGGGACCCGGGTATCAGACTTTTTTGTCTTCGGCCAAACCGCTGACTTTTGTAGAGGGTGTTCTGACTTTGCAGGTCCCTAATGCTTTTTCTCGAGGTTGGATGAAGGAAAAATGTGAGCCGTTGATTCGAGTTTCCTTTCAAGAGTCTACTTATCAGGGATTGCTGTTTGATTATGTGATTGTAGAGCAGCCACAGGTTGTGGAGGCTGAACAGTTACCGATTTTCCAGCCCGCCAAAAAAGAAGAAGCCCCCACTTCTTTATTTAACGACCGATATACCTTTGAGAATTTTATTGTGGGGCATAATAACCGATTTGCGCACGCAGCCTCTGAGGCGGTCTCTAAGGCCCCCGCAAAAGCCTATAACCCGCTCTTTATTTATGGGTCGGTGGGGTTGGGGAAGACGCATTTGCTTCACGCGATTTGTTTGGGGATTCAACAAAAGCGTCCGAAAGCCAAGATTAGCCTCGTGTCTTCGGAACGATTTACCAATGATTTGATTAATGCGATTAAGGATAAAAAAGTGGAAGCGTTTCGGGCGAAGTACCGAACGGTTGATGTGCTTTTGGTGGATGATATCCAGTTTTTGGCTGGGAAAGAGCAAACCCAAGAGGAGTTTTTTCACACTTTTAATGATCTCCATAGCAACAACAAGCAAATTGTGTTGACCTCGGATCGGCCTCCGAAAGAAATCCCGACTTTGGAAGTGCGGTTACGGACCCGGTTTGAATGGGGCTTAATTGCAGATATTCAGCCGCCGGAATTGGAGACGCGGATCGCGATTTTGCGCAAAAAGAACGAGTTAAATCAATTTGATATTTCAGATGAGATTTTGCATTATATTGCTACTCAGATCCCTTCAAATGTGCGTGAGATGGAAGGCGCTTTGACCCGCGTGGTCGCTTACGCGTCGCTTTTGAATACTGAGGTTACGCTCTCGATCGCAAGTAATGTGATCCGGGATATTGTCGGGGCGCAGCAAGAAAAGCCGCTGTCGATCAACCATATTAAGCGTAAGGTCTGTGACTATTTTGGGCTTAGTAATACGGAACTTTGCTCCAAAGATCGGAGCAAGGACGTGGCATTTTCACGGCAGGTGGCGATGTATCTGGCCCGGGAATTGACCAATGTGTCGTTGCCGAAGATCGGGGAGAATTTCGGCAATCGAGATCACTCTACGGTCATGCATGCCTGCGACAAAATTAAGAGTATGCTCCAAACGGATACTCAGACCATGAGCGTAGTCAATGTGCTTATCTCCAATATCAAAAACGATGACTAGAGGCAGTGGACAAATTAACCTGCTGCGTTACCCTTATGCTCAAAACTCCTCATTGAGGACCCACTCAACTCCGGATTTTTCGCATCAGGGATGCCTTGCATCTTGAATTTGTCGACAGCCTCTAGTGCTGTTGTGAAATTCCCAAATTTCTCTAACATCGCTTTCTGAACCTCTAATCTAGAGCGTGGCTAAGAAATAGGGCCTTTGGAAATTTCTCCAACAAAATGGTAAGATGACCTCCGCTGTTTTTCAGTTGCCCTTTATTTCATCCCCACCCCCCGATTTCTTGCCTCCACGCTTCCAATAAAAGGATCCTTTCGATGTTCAAAAAGCATAGCAGCACTCCTCGAATACTAGGTGACACGGTGGTTATTCGTACAAGCCCTTCTTCACCAAAAATGAGCCCCAAGAGTTCTCAAGCAGGGGCTCCCAGCCCTAATACAAGCGGCTCTCCTTTGCGGCCTTTAAAGGGTCCTACCGCGGTGGCCACCAGTGCCGGAAGTTCTCAAGGCCCACTAGCGGGCTCGATGGTCGTTAATGCTGGTAATGCGACGGGTGCCCTCAGATGTCTTCAATTTCCTGACCCAGCAGAAGGACCGTTGCCAACCCTTAGCACTTGGGATGCCCTAGCTACCGATAATAATACCCCCTGTATTGTTAACCCCTTCTCAAATGAAGAGTTCATGAGCTTTTTAGACGCCTGTGACAAGGGTACTGTGACATCCAATCGATGGCGACCTGAGCACCGAATTGGGGCAGTCAATGTGTTCTCATTCAAGGGGATCGAATTTCATATCCCATTTGGGACTGAGGTCGATACGCGCATATTTGGTGGTAGAGCCCTCGATATGACAGCCATCCCGATGCGGCCAGAATGGGCGCATAACGAAGATATCGTTTCTAGCATTGGAACACATGCCCAAGATGGCACGGTGGATTGCTCTGCGTTAAAGTCAGAGGATCTTGAGCGATGTTTATTGCGCTTATTTGGAAAAGCGAAGCGTGGCACACTCCCAGGAAAAGAGGTTCCTGTTGCTCAAGTAGCTCGGCTTTCCGGGGCTGATTTGGTAGCACTTGCCGAAGCTGTCCAGCCGAACTCACTGAATTGTGAACCTGTTGAGCCACGCGTCATTGCAGGGCTAACAGATGGTGACATCCAGACTCTTTCTTGTGCTGCTTCTGGGGGAATAAACGCAACCGAGATTAATCCTGTGAGAGTGCCAGACATCTTTGGGGATAGACTCAATATTAAGGCTTTCGCGGTGGGGACTCTGGATTGCAGGCACCTCTCTGAAACGTATGTTTCTGGGCTAGAACCGCTGCAACTTTTTTCTCTGGCTATTGCTGCCAAACCTGGGTCGTTGGATCTTAGCGGCTGTCAGTTCCGTCCAGACACACTTCTT
>JAHFCZ010000128.1 GCA_023249285.1 bacterium
CCTTCCGGGCCCCGAAGCGCTCGGACTATTTCAACCAGTTTATCAATCAACGGGATAGCGCTAGCCGATGGCTGCGCGTTTGAAGAAGGAGTCTCTCTCTTCAAATTCTGAGCTTGCAGGCGTGCTGGTTTGCTCAAAATGACCTTTTTCAGATTGGTCTGCAATCAAAACATGCTCAGGGGTGAACAAGAAAATGTTCTCACCAATCTTCATCATGTGGCCATTAATGGCGTAAGCTGTTCCACAAACGAAATCGATCAACCGCTTTCCAGAGGCAGAATCCAAGTACTTCAAGTTAATCACAACGGGTTTGTTATCTCTCAAGTGGGTCGCAATGTGCAAAGAATCTTCGTAGATTCGGGGTTCTTCAACCTTAATCTCGGACAAAGCCATCGCTTTGCTTGGTTGTTGATGGGAAACGGCCCCTTTGAACGCGCGCACCACTGGCGCTGCTTCAGAAACAGGCTTAACTTCCATGAAATCATCTTCTTCAACGAAACCGAAAAACTCTTTTACTTTGCCGATGGCGCTTGCCATGAGATACAGACCCTCCTAAGACTCAAATAATAAACTTCCAACACGGACGAGAGTAGATCCTTCTTGCAAAGCAATCTCAAAATCCGAACTCATGCCCATACTTAGTGTATAAACACCACTATAAACCGATTTTAACCGATCGTAAAGTTTTTTCGCATCCGAAAAATACGGTCGAATGACCTCCACTGTTGAGGAAGCGGGGACGACGATCATGAGGCCCGCAATTTTAACCCCAGAAACAGCCCATAATTGGGGGTGAAACTCCAGGAGTTCTTCGGGTAGAAATCCGGTTTTTTGAGGCTCTCGCCCCATGTTCACCTGAATCAAGACCGTAGTGTCCACCCCGATGGCCTCGGATTCGGCCCCAATTTTAGTGAGTAATTTCAAACTATCCACCGAATCAATTCCGGAAAATCCGGTCACGGCCTTTTTGATTTTATTGGTTTGTAAATGGCCAATGAGATGCCAGGCAAGCGCAGGGCGATCCACGAAAGCCGCCTGTTTCGCCAGCCCGTCTTGGACTTTATTCTCGCCAAGGAGGGTGACCCCAGCGTCAATCAAGTGGCGGGTCTGATCGACTGACGCATATTTGGTCACGGCCATGAGTCGGGCCCCGGGGTATCGATTCAAAACCGCCATGACCCTTGTTAAGCTCATGAAAAATGCCTCAAAATTTGGGCTTTGATCTGCGGGTTGGCACGAGGATAGGCGAGCACCAATCCTGCGCGGCAATGCGACAGGTGACACTGATTAAAATGGTGGTAAAGGGACAGGTCATTCGAAAACAAGGGGAAAAACGTCATCGGACGATCCGGAAGTTCATGGATGCCAATCTCCATCACCACCGATTTCCAAAATAAACCCTGGACGACACCCAAGGGGGCCATCACATCCCAGAGCTTGGCCTTGGGTTTATAAAAGGCAGTGAGCTCCCCAGTGAGAAACTCAGAGAGGGTCACCCCGATAGATTTGGTGCGAATGGGTTCCAATCCCAGATCCGAGCAGAGCTGATGAAAATGCCGATCTTCTGTTTTGCGGGAGGACATATATTCCGTCCCCATCGCCATACTCGGAACCGGAAAGGCTTCCAATACATCTGGGGAATCCAGGGTAGCACTTGTCCACCGGGTGACGCGGCGGCTATCAGAGGCATAAAATAAATTCTGGATGGGGAGCCCCAAAAAGCTCCAAACGGGTTTTCCCTGGTGAACACACCCCACATGCATGGAAACGCGCGGGTTGCCTTCCACAAAATTGGTGGTCCCGTCGACGGGATCGATGTACCACACGTAGTCGTCGGGCGAAATGGCATCCTTGTAACCCTCTTCGCCAATGATTTTGTGGGTCGGATAAAATTGCCGAATCCAGAGTCGGAACAACATTTCAATGCCCCGGTCCACATCCGTCACCAAGTCACTGGGGCTGACCTTGGAAAAAGATTTAACGCGGCCTTGTCCAGCACGGACCAATTCCGCAAAGGTCGTGCATAAAATCACCAGACATCGGGCCAATTCAGCATGAGAGTGAGAGGTTGGGCCCTGGGTCCAGACTTTCAGAAAAGCGTCAGAAACCGGAATGGAAACATCGTCGGGGGACAGCTGAATCTTGGACAAATTCAACACGGCCCGCGATTGTAAACGAGGAAGAAAGAGCCGAGAATCTTGGATGATAGGTGCGTTCATGTGATAAAAATGATTCGCTATGCTAAGCTTGGGGAAGAATATCCTATGCAAGCGTAGCGCAAAAATTCACGATAATAAAGAACAATTATGACACTTAGAGCTTGGCGAACATTCCTGTTGGTGCTGGTTTTAGGATGGGCTGGCCTCAGCCTGGGGCAGCCGACGTCTGTGTTGGCTGCAGTAAACCCCCAGATTTCAACAGGCAACATGAGCATGCAGCGCTTTGTCGTGGATAAAGTTAAAAACGGCCTCATCTTTAGCAGTATCGGTACACGGGCGCTGTTCGGGGTGGCCTGCTCTCCGAACTATGAGCTCGATGTCTCGGGTTCCGCTAAAATTCTCAAGCCGATATTCATCGGCAACGCGGCCGGCACTATTATTGCGGCAAACCCCTCTTCCATCAATTGGTCAAAAGGCTCGGTTCAAAGAATCACCTTGGCCAACAGCAATTATGGGGTCACCTTTGCCGAAGATCCGGTGGCGACGGCCAACGCCAAAACCACTGAAAACTGGGTGGCCACGGTTGTGTTGCTCGTCTATATGAATGCCAATGCGGCGGGGACGATCTCCAGCTGGGCCCCCGCATCCCAAATTCGATGGGCGGGGGGCTCTCCCCCGGTGTTTAATTCAAGCTCCGCTGCCCAGGTCTATCCCATTCGATTTCATGCTGTAAAAAACATAGGGTCAGCAGGAGTACTCTACTATGGCACTTACTAGGTTCAAATCATGGCTGGTGGGCGTGGCGGTTATCGTGGCATTAGGGTGTGCAAGCACGGTCCATGCCCAAACGATTACGCTGCCCCCCATTAACCAGCCGCCAACCCCCACCACCTTTTCCTTCTTCGATAATACGCATTTCCAAATGTTTGCCAAAGATAAAGTGTGGTACCAACGCAATGTGACTGGCATTAACGGGTTCGTGCTCGGATCTCCGTCTTTCGGGCTTGGACAACCCACGCCTTCGGCTGTTTTCGATGCCGTATCCACCGTTAAAATCACAGGCTCGGTGCTGCTGGTGCCGACCTCGGCAGCAGTGACATACGGTTCTTCCGGGACGAGCACCCTCTACGTGATGATGGGGAAATGCAATGTGGCCTCGATTAACTTGATCGTCAACGCGACACCCGTAAACGTTGTCCTGGTAGTCTCCAATAACATCGACATCAAGTCCACCATTTCGCGGACCTTGTTGATTAAGGTTAGATACATGGGGACCCAAACCCTCAACAGCCTCAAAATCAGCGCGGCACTCAAGTCTGGCGTGCGTACCTACAAAATCCTCTGGCCGAACGGAGATGCACCGGTGTTTACCAAAACGAAAGGCAAAGAGGATTGGATCTATCTCTACTGGACCGGGCCAAATTGGCCAAAGACGGCGGTAGGGACGACCAATTCGGTAGGAGAATACTATGGCATTGTATCGTTCAATCACTAAGGCTCTGTTGCGAAATATCCAAATCATCCCATTTTCGGCTTCCTCATTTGGAAGAACCAAACCGCGTCAGCCGAGAAATGTGCCCTTTGGACATTTCTCTAACATCGCTTTTTCTAGGTTTTTGTCATTTCGCAACAGTCCCACTAGGGGCGTAGTGGCCGTGCTCCTCATCGGGCTTTTGGTCGGGATTGCAATCCCAGCTTGGGCCAATACCCGGACCTTTATGGCGCA
>JAHFCZ010000038.1 GCA_023249285.1 bacterium
AAGACCAGCCTTGCGGGGCTTTGGCGTTGCGAGCGGTTCCTCAGGGAGTGATAAAGCCCGTTTCACAAGCGCCGGTCTTAATGGCCCCAGAGCAGTGGATATCGGGTTCTATTGGTGCACATACGGATGTCTTTCACTTAGGGTTAGCGCTTTACACTTGGTTGACGGGACAGGTCCTGAGATTCAATCCGTTTTTGGGGTATGACATTGCGTTTGTGGGCGATTCTCAGTTGACTCGGATTTGTGAAAAATTGTTGGCGTATAGCAGTTTAGATCGGTATGCGACACTTGATAGCATCTATGGCGACCTCTCTCGATGTCTAGCGGCATTAAAAAAGGGGGAGTCCATACCGTATTTTGTCTTGGATGCAACCCCCTCTTCGGATCAATTACTTGACTTTTATGTCCATTTGGAAGCCCCTGCGCTACCGGTTGCATCGATATGGAAGGGCGTTGTTTCAGGGCGCTTTCAACTTACACTGATTAGTGGCTCTCCAGGGGTGGGAAAGACTAGCTTTGTTCACCATCAGATTTTACCTGTCGTGGATGGCTTGTGGTGGTATTCCAAATTTTCACAATGGTGTGCGCCGTTGTATCAACCGATTTTTTTGGCGTTGGGTGAGTGGCTTGTAACGGTGAAAAAATCGCCTCGCTATGCGCTGTTTCAGCCTGATATTGATGCGTTACTTATACAATTGGACATTCACAAAGAGAGTTCGCAATGTTTGCGAATCTTAATGCGTTTGATGGATACGGTGTGCAAAATTGAGCCTGGGGTCTTGTGCTTGGATGACCTTCAGTGGACCGATTCGGGGACGCTGGAATTTTTAGAAGAATGCCGACGCTATTATCCCCATATGCGGCTGTGGGTGATTGTATTGTATCGTCCTGAGAGCTTGAACGACGTGGCTCGTCTTTGGCTGTCTGAGATGGCGGCGACAGGCTTTTACCAGATCCAACACCTGGCGCTAGTGCCTTTTGATGCGCAACGACTCTCGACTTTTCTGGCTGATTTTTTTCACTTTCAAGACCCGCAGCAACTGCCCCACTATACCGCGCAACTGATGACCAAAACCGGGGGAACTCCCTTTTTGGTTAAGCAATTTTTACTAACTCAGATTTCGGAAGGGTTTTTACGGTACGATTCTTCTGCTAAAGCTTGGGCCTGGGATCTCGGGAGTCTTATTCAAACGCCGATTATGGATACGGCCGTGCAAGTGGTTGCTCAAAAGACGAAGGAGCTTCCGACGCAAACCCAGTCGTATCTCTCTGTTGCCGCTTGCATCGGGACGTCGTTTGACCTGGGGTTTTTGGCTACTCTTTTGGAGGTGGAGTCTACGCAAGTAGCACTGCACCTTTTCCCCGCAAATACGGCGCATATTATTGCACCGGGCTCGGCGTCTTCTTACCGCTTTTTACACGATACCCTTCATGCCACTTTTTTGGGTTTTTTGTCTGGTGAGATGCAATCGTATTGGCACGATCATATTGGGCATGCCATGGAGAAGGCCAAGGGCTACCCTATCGCCCAAGTGGCGAGCCATTATTTTTTGGTAACGCCGGATACAGAGTCTCCGACACGGTGTTGTCACATGGCGAGGATCCTTTTGGATATTGGAAAAGAAGCCCTCTTTAAAACAGGATATGGGCAGGCGTTGGATTATTTTAAAAGGGGACTTTGTTGGGTAGATCACTTGGGATGGGCGTTGGATTTTGACTTGGTTTTTCACCTTCATTTTTATTTGGCCAGAGCCCTTTTTTTGGCAGGGCATGAGGCAGAGGCCCAGTGTTGCTTTGACCTTTTGACCCAACAGGCGGTGACTGACTCGGATCATCTGAAAATTAGTATGTCTCAGATTGAATTGTATCAGCACGTGGATCAACAACTGCTGGCGCTGACACTTGCAAACCAGGTGGGGCTTTCGCTTAATATGGGTTTTTGGGGACAGATTACGACGCCGATTAAGATTTTTTGGGAGTACTTTCGCCTGAAGTGGGTATGCGCTAAACCGGTTACATTGACCCCAGCCACTGAACATGAGGCCTTATATCATCACTTTGTGCAGACCAGTCTTCCCGCCGCTTATTTGGTGGATCCGCGCTACTTTGTTCAGATTACCCTGAAGGCTTGTCGACGCATCCTTACGTCGGGGTATTCGCCTTATTCGATGGGTACGCTTACCTTCACATCACTTACCGTCATGCATGGCATGAAAAACATGCCGCTGGGGATACAGCTTTCAGAGCTTGCCCGTCAGGATCAATGGGCCTCCCCTGAAACGGAGATTACGGGTAAATTTATGTTGGGGGCCATGACAATGCCCTATTATCGCCCTTTGCAGGACTGTGTTTTGATGCTTGAAAAAACGGTGCAACAAGGCCAATTCTCGGCCAATACCACGCATACTTCTTATGGGGCTGATTTTTTATGCTTTTATCATTTTTTGCTGGGAACGCCGCTTCACGCCATCAAGAAACAGATCCAAGTCCATTTGGATTTTGCTAAACAGGCTCGTGAAAAATGGTCGATGACGCATTTGCATCCTTTTTTGGGTATGATCCTGCGTTTGCAAGGTGACACCGCAGACGCGTCAGATGTCCGACGCGATCTGCCACAAGGGGGCACCAAGCTCCATATTTTGCTCCAGTGTTTTTTTGAAGCGTTGCCGCTTTATATCGAGGGAGCTTTTGACCAGGCCTATGTCAAGCTTAGCGAAGGGAGGCCCTTTTTAGGGTGCGGCATTGGGATGATGCATGGGTATCTTTTTGACTGGTTGTATGCGCTGGCTGCTTTATGGCAGTATCCCACTCAAGGTCTTTTCAAAAAAGTCCAACTTCGCAGACGCATTCAAAAGACCCTCGCCGAATTCGAACGATTAGCAACCTATTGCTCCGATACGTTTCGGTTTCCACTGGCGATTCTTAGGGTGCATTGTGACCATATTATCCGGGGTCGGGTTGTGTTGGATTATGACTATCGGGTGTTGCTAGCCGCCTGCCCTACAGAGAGTTGGCCGGTTTTTAGACTGATTGCACTCGATCTGGCAAGGCGCAATCCCGCGTTGGAACCGTGTGTTGCAGCGGAGTATGCCCTGCAATGGGCTGAGGTGATGGCGGAATGGCGACAGCCATAAAACGCTAGTGTTTAGGCTTGGAAATAGGTGGATTAGAAGGGCTCACCCTATGACATAAGCTTTGCTAAAAAGACAGGGTCCTGTTCAACAGTCATTCTAAATATACCCGATGGGTCACTCTCTTTTGCCGCCTCAATAAGCTCCCTTTTTTGTTCAGTACTAAACTGGACTCGGTGGTCTGCAATTATTAACCCAGCCTTTTCATGAAGATACACTGCCAATTTAATTTTTCCTATTAAATTCGCCACATCCGTTGATGTCGCTGGCGGCTTGGGTGTGTTTTCTTTTAAATTCGCCTTCTGCACTAGTGACCCTGGCTGATTTGAGCTAGCTGGTGGAGGCGAGAAATCTCCAGGCCAGGATGTTGTTGCGCGTGGCATCCTATTAAATTGTCCTGGTGTAGCTGGCGCTGTGTTAGAGGTTGTTGTGGGCGGCTTGTTACTTCGCTGCAATGGTCTTCGCTGCACTGCGCTAGGTGTGGGTGCAGGCGGAGTGGGTGCGTCTCCTCTTGAATTTGCCAAAGCATTTAGTGGACTCCGCAATGGTCTTCGCAGGGTTGCGGTGCTAGGCGTAGTTGTGTTGTTTGAAACGGGCGTGTTTGTAGTGTTCTCCGTACCAGGCGGCGTAGTTGCTTGAGGTGGCGACTCTTTACTCCGGCGCAATGTTCTTCGCGGTGGGGGCTCTTCAGCAGGTTGCTTCACTGTGCTTTCCTGTGGTGCCGTCGGCGTTGGCTCAACTACAGGAGACGGTGGTGGACTTGGAACTACCGTGTTTGAAGGGGTCGACGGGCTAGGCGCAGGTGCTGGAGGCGGCGGTTTCAAGTCATCCCATACGATACCGAGATTTGGTTTTTCTGGGGTACTCACAACCGCGGACTCTAAAGCATTAATAAACCCAGCATGAGACCGTAACGCTTCTTTATTTTTAGGAAGAAATGAGTCTACCACGAAAGCAAGTGAGCCCTTGGTATACGCATCGCCATTTGTAAGGCTATTCGCTAGTCCGTCGAGAAAATCATGATCCTTCACAAGCGTTTCTTTATCCGGTTCACTGGCTAATTTAAGATAGTCCTTAAAAAATTCAGCCGCATGGAGTTGCCCCTTAGGATTGGCGCTGCGAAGAAGACTGGTAAACATCGGAATCAGTCCTTTTTTATCACCCATTTCCCTGGTATTACCCACGTTTTTAAGAATAGTCACTGCCGCCTCTTTATTGGTGGTATCTTCGGCAGTGGCCATACTGGTCAAGGTCTCCAATAGAGGAGCGTGATGGGCCAAAGCAGGCTTGAATCCGGGACGTAGTGCCAAGTTGTGGAGAGTTTTTAGAGCCAATACGGAGGTTTCTTTATCCCCACCAGGTTGGAGGAATTGACCCATTCGGGTCATAAGGGCATCTGCGTGGGTTGAGCCTGGGTTAAAATCTTCGGGAAATGGTGTGTTCATTATGGTCTTGAGAGCTAGCTGCTGTGTCTCTTGATCTGGGGACTCCAACGCTTTAGAAATCTCTTTCAAAAACGCTGCATCCCCGGAACCCCTTAGACTATGGAGTGCCGTTAGCCCTGCTTTTTGCACTTCAGGATGGTCCGACGTGATGTTTCCCATGAGGGACTGCATCAGAAACGGATTGGATTTGAGGGTTTTATTAAGTTCGCTATCACCACTCAAATTGGCAATCGCAATTGCGGCACGTCTTTGGGTGGAAGGGGTGGAGGATGATAATGCATTCGCCAACCCTTCAACTAATCCGGGGGTATTTCTAAGAGAATCAGCAACTGTAGGATTAAAATCATTGAGGGACGAGGCCAGTCTTCCCAACACACGAGACGCAAAATCTCTTTGCAGATCATCGTTGGCGTTTAGTCCGGCGACCACAGTGTTTATGAGTGTAGGATTTGCGTTTATTATAGAGGTGAGGTTGTCTAAATCCAAATCGGACAAAGCATGTAGCGCATTCCGACTAAATTCTTGGTATTCAGGCTTGGTCAGTAATCCCAGCAATACGTCTTGATAGACTTGTGGATCCTGTAATTCAGTCGCCAATTCTATGCAGATCATCGCGTGAAAATCTTCGATCATCATGGATTGTACCCCAACCTGGTGCCCTGATTCTTTGACAGCCTTCGTGTGTTGATCAGTTTTTGATTTAATGGCAGCAAGAATCTCAGTGGCGGATGAGGGGTTTGGTTTTCCTAGCACGTTCAGAACGCGGCCATCATTTTCTTTTAAAATATGAGACACCCCTAATGTCGATTCATCGAGATACTCGTTGAGTATCGCTCGTTCGGCTGGCGAGGTCCCCTCTCTATTGATCAGTATCTGGGGGATCAACTCAATGCCGGACTTATTATCAGCTTCGGAGCTCAATAGCGTATTTGTACTAAAGCCAGGCTGGACACTGGCCCAAGCAAATTTAAGTCCCTTTAAAACAATAGATTCGCAGTTGCCCACAGCTTGTGACTCCGAACCCAATGACGGTAGGTTAGTAGGCTTAATTTCGAAAAACCCTTGCCAGGTCATACCCTTAGCTTGGGATTCGGTCATGGATCTCCGGGAATAAGTCGTTTGTTCCTCGCCCATTTCACTAATGGCCGCTCGTCCTTGGTTTATTTCAACGCAGGACAATTGCCCCTCTTTGCGAGTGAAACATAGACCTACAGCATGACGATCACTCGGATATCCAGAGACATAGATAAAGTCACCAGGCTTCATATTTTGAAGTTTGTCATCAATATCCTTTAGGCTTGGACCCTTGGGATGGTCCACAAGCAACTCTAGGCTACCCTTAAGAGAGCGAATATACGCTTCCTCAGTGGGATGGTCTTTCTCAAAATGAGCAATCAACCCCGTCAAGATATGAATATGTATAGATCGATTAGTGCTAGGACCCAATTCATCTGCACGGTTATTAGCAAGAGAGGCCAATGCACTGCTAACCACCGCAAATCCTGGTGTATTGGACGTCGGTTTGGGAAGCGTCTTAATATGCAAGTCCGCCTGATTCACTGGGGGAGCGATGGGTGTGTTAGGCGGGAGTCCCGATAGGGGTGTCTGGGCGGCTTTTTCGCTAGGCCTTTGAAGTGTTGCCTGAGGGGTCCCCGGTTGAACCGGTGTCCTGCTCAGTGTATTGTTGTTGTTCACCCCTCCTTGCATAACATTCCTTTATCACACCCGTACGTACTAATGAGTAAAATAATGCCCCATTTTGAGGGGGTTTAAACCCTAGGTTGGCATTACGTTTTTTAAACGGAGGTCATAATATAAATGCAAAAAAATGGGCTAGAAAGACTAGAAATAAAAGTCTAGAATAATTGCCCCGTTTATTTTACTTTCCCCTAATATTGAGAGGACAAAGACAATTTTAAAGCAGGCCGCTGTCTCACAAGTGGATGGATCCATTTTTACTCCTGGGTTTTCGCCTCTGTATACGTTGTTAAAAGCCTATGGTGCCCTTCCTGGTGTTTCGGCGCTTTTGCCGATAGTGGCTCGCATTTTTGAAGGCCACACGCGTGATATCCCGACGTTGTTGCATACCTTGAGTTCAGATAAAGACTTGAGCTGGATCATCCCGACTTTTTTAAGGGAAAACTGGGTTGCCACTTTTTTCAGTGCACGCATGGGTACTCACCCCTTAGACCCTCAGTTCATCTTGAAGGTGTATGACACATTGACTGAGCAGGCTGAGTTTTTATCGACCCACCAGTTGACACCCGCTTCGACTCAGATTTGGGAGTTTTTGGATCGTTATGTCCAAGATCGTGGAGAAAACCAGCCCTGCTTGAATTCGGTGTTGGTTTTTATCCGATTATTCGAGGAGGCCCACGACAATTGTCAGGAATGTGAAGGGTTGAAAACCCGTGTTTTGGCGCAGATGACCGCACTTGCAAAGGGAGAAAAAGCAGAAGTTGACTTGGCTAGGCAGGTGGCTTTGAGACTCGCTCAATCGGAATTGCAAGCGGAAAAAGAACGGTTAAAGGCAGCCATTTTGGCGAATTGGGATCGATTTTTGCAACAGGAACTTCCTGGGATGTCAAAGGCATTGGTGTCCTCTTTGTATTTCACCTGTATGGCCTATACTAAAACCCCAGAAAATGTGAGTGAATTTGCACCGCTTCAGACATTGGCCTTAGACGAATTGAGGGCAATGAAAAATGACCTCAGTTTCGTTAGCTCACGTACCAGTCAGTATTATTTTGGTGACATGGTGATCTTTAAGTCCGATTGTGGGATCAGTGTTCGCGTACCCCTTTGTGCGCATAACGGTGTCTTGGTATTGGTTCCCCGTCTCATAACCCCAGCAGACCATTCTGAGCAGACTTATTTGGCTCATGCTAGGAATCTTTTGAATCGTAACGTTGGCAGCAAAACCCACTGCATCATGCCGATGCGACCTGACACTAGCCCTGGCGCCAAGGCTGCGTCCAAGACTGTAAAACCGACTCCAAAATTAGGGGTCCCCGCAGTAAGAACTGGTCGTGATGGCAAGGCACAGCAGGACGCCTTGGCTGAGCAAGGGAAGCTACGTGGCGAGGTGCAGGCCTTGTTTTCGACTGTGGGGGCCTCTCTTTCTTGTTCTGAGGAGGAGGCTTATTCTTTGACATTCAATTCGAAGGGCTCACTCTCCAGTGGGTGTATCTCCCAATTTTTTAGTTCATTGGAAAATAAAGTTGGGAGGCTCAAGGCCGCCAGCTCCCCAGAAGCGAAAACGATGGTGCTTGTAAAATTGATTGATACATTGGTGGCTGAAAAAAACGCTGGGCATGGGTTTCTCGCTTTGATTGCAGCTGAGGGACGTCGTCTTGAAATCAGAGAACAGCAGGAGTCCGAGACCCAACTTGCGACTCGAAGGAAGACGGAGGCATTTCATAGTAGATTTGAGGCGTTAAAGCAGGATGTTAAGGCGGCTAAATTTATCTTAACACGCGAGGGATTGGAAGCGATTTTAACTCAGTATGGTGTTTGGGTCGCCACAACAGACGCATCGGTAGCCGCGCTAAGAGACAAGGCGATGACTGCCTATTCACATCTGATACATGAGCTTGTTTCAAACGCAATTTTAGGGGCTCTGAATGAGTCCAGAGCACGGTTGATCGCAGTTGTTGGCTTTTGTGCAGAATCGTGTACAAAGATGGGATTCAATATCGATTTAAGGGATAAGGGTACTCTGGTTCGCGCATTGGATCAAAGGCTTAACCCTGGATGGAATGTCCGGACATTTACTGCGTATCCCACCCCTGAATTTGTAGGACAACTTCATGAGCTCGGGATCCCTCTTACTGTGGCATCGCGGGCCTTTGATCGGACGACGCTTGGGCTGTTGTTGGTGCTTGGCTTAGTCTCCCTTCTCATTTTGCTCTATTTGGGGTGTCATGAGGTATGGTCGTATCTATTTGGAGATTCTGATCAGGCCCCACCGCCAAGGCCTCCCTTTGAGCCTCAGCCTTGTGTGCCTTGTGTGCCAACAAGAAATGTTTCGAGTTTGTATCAACACCCTGAATTTGGTGTCGGAAAGTTAGAGGGAGGGGTTGACCATTTATTTCAGCCTTGTGGCAAGGTGACCTTTACTAGCCATGACACGCCTCCTGTGCGGCTTAGCGGAATACAAATGCAAAATGGTTTTGAGGGAACGGTTATGGATCAAAGATCCTTGCAGGCACGGACAGGCTCATTCGACCTTGATTTTAGACCTAGTGGACCTGGGAAGACGCTCTCATTAGTGCCTGGTCGCCCCCAGTTGGGATATAGCGCTGAAATGTATGGGTCTACTCTTGCACCGGGTTCAGAGTTTTCGGCTTCAGTCGATGGCGAAACGTGCTTAACGGCTACTGTGGGGCCCGAGAGCAATTTAATGGATATTGTGACGCGATACCCTGGTAGTGAAAATGTACAATTACGCCTGACTACATTTTCACAGAAGTTAATCGAAGGTAAATTGTATGACCTTGATGGAAATATGCTCTACGAGGGGCAATTTGAGACGGTTGAATCTCCTCGAACTTGGGAAGGGCAGGGGCTGAGGGTGTTGGATATTGTTTCGGGGAGTATGCCATCTAAAAAAGGGGCCTTTCCTGGAGAAGGTGTGAGCGGGGCGTTTAACGCTGTTCCTTTCTCTGAGAATAACAATCGTGTCATTACAGCGGTGCATGTTGTGATGGAAAGTGGTGAGGAATTTTCTTTACCAATGCCTCGAAGTTGTTTGCAGCCCTAAAACAGTTAAGGGTATAAGTTACACTCCCAAAAACCCCGATACGGCTTCAAATAATTCCTTCGCCATGACTACAATAGCGCCTAGCTTCCCATAATAACCCGCCGCCAAGCATACATATGTTGTTCCTGGAGAACGTCTTTCGGGCTTTACACCCTTCAAATTACAGTCTTCCCATCTTCCGTTTGGATCTCTTCGAACGATCGCCAATATTGGGAGCCGTGCCCCATCGTCACTAATAAAAGGAAATCTTGTTTGTGGATCCATCGCGGTTGGCTTTCGTCCGATTATCAATAAGACTGGGGAAGTATCTCTGGGGGATGCCCCTCCGAAAGCACGCTCAATTCCTTTTGCAATGGTAGCCCCAAAAATCAATTCAACATTAGACTGCCTAGCTAATTCGCCAAACGCAAAGGCCATATTAACACCCTCATGCTTTTGAAGTGCCGCGCTTAATTCTGTAACGTTTTTAGCTACAGTATCAGAGCCTGTAAGTGGTATTACATACAACGGGGCATTAAGACCCTTGAGGGTAAGATTCACTGCATTTCCAGGTGTGGTTCCATGGACTGAATAGTCGCCCATCGAAATCTCTCCCTCCACAACTTTTCGTAAGAAATCCCTAAGCGACCCCACGCTAGGAACTGCGAAAGTACTCCCTTTAACGGCATCTCCGGGAGCAACATTTGTGACGGCCCTCAATTCATGCTGATCATCCAGACGCACGCTTGGAGACGGCATAACAATGCTGGGTCCCTGCGCTTTCACTGAGCTGTGATAGGGTCCTATCTGAGTAGCTGCCGAGACTGCGAGTTTGGCTACCTTCGCAGTTAACCCGCTACTTCTTGCTGTTTGAACCAATGCTGCTACGCTCATATCTCAACCCTCCAAATCAATTATGGAATCCCCTTATTGATTTACACATTTTATTGCGGTGGAAATTAATGCGGATCTTGGCGGGCTACTTTAAGACAGACTCAAGAGTCTTTTACCATAAATTTGGCACCAGCGGAAGTCTCTTTTTTGACGTGGCCTTCAAATCGAAATCTACGCGCTTGACGGTGCTTTGGATTTTTTTTAACTTTGGGTTACCCCCTTTGAAAGGTTTCCCCCATGTACCACAAAAATACTGCGGTTCTTCATGCAACTGAGCAATTTAAAATGTTTCACCGCATGGAGACCCATATGCATGAGACCGGCCCGAGTCGTGATTTGGGTGATGACTTGAACCTAGTCGGGATATGGACCCTTAAGCGCGCACCGTTTGGGATCGCGGTTGATCAACGCACTGTCGTTCAGGCAATGACTGCGTTGAGCAAGGAATACCCCACCGTTCGATCACATCTTGTTGTGTCTGAGGAGGGTTGTGTAACCGTTGAATTTACCCCCCATGAGGCCGTTGTTCCGGTCATCCTTTCACCCCCAGGACCTCACCATTTTAATGTTACCAGGCCCGGACTCAAGGCTACGCTGAGTTGCTACACCAATCCACAAGGTGACCAAGTCTTTGCATTTCGGGGGTCCCACCTTATTTTTGATGGACGCGCGGCAGGAGACGTATTGAAACGATTTGCCGAGCTGCGCATCAAATATGCGATTCAAAAATGTTGTTTTGCGGCTTTGGCCCTCACGACTGTGGGAAGTATGGCCCAGTTGCTCCCCTCTTTGGCCCCACTCATTCCAGGGGGCCTTCTTGTCGCTAGTGGCACTTTATTTCCCCCTCAACAGGCCTCGGTAGACCGTTTATACGAGTATTCCCAGGCCCAAGCGGCCATTTTAAATCATCCTGACTTTCAAGCAAATTTAGCGTCTTATTGCCAACTTGTGCCCCTGCGTTGCTTTGATACAAACATGCCAGGATTCAAACCCAGTTCTGGGGAGCCGCTTTATGAGTATCATTCGCAAGTGGTGACGCGACCAAACGGAGATATGGCTGCCATATTAGCTTCAAAAGCGCCGCAATTTGTTAATGGTGGTGGACGCAGCACGCTCTCGGATTTAATGGTAGGGAAATATGCGTTTATGGCTGCGTTGGCCGCGGTAACGGGGCAACCTGGCATCACGGTTAGAGAACAACGGTTGATTGCCCCAGAGTATCGACATGGATTGCCGCCCCATTATTCCAGCTGTGCCGGGTTTAATAGTGACCCGTCTGACTTTTCACTCACCTCGATTCATGCGCATATGAAACGATTGAGAGAAGCCAGTCTAGCGGGGCAAACGTCACTATCTGGCCCGCATGAAATGATCCCTATGGAAGCCTACATTGCCCATCTACAGGCGATAGAACACATGTTTTCTCCCCATATGGTTGCCGAATACAATCCTGTTGGACGATATGGAAAGCCCCCGTCTCCTTTATGGGAACACCATCTGGCGTCCCTAGTGTCTCGTGGGCTCGACCAGATCGGCATTCATCGTGGTACCCAAGTCGAAGGCGAGATTCACTTTGGAAATTGGGGCAGCGAAGATTATGGGCCTGCTGTTTCAGCCTCCGGTGTCATTACCCCTGAGCATGGGTTTGAGCTGCGCATTTCGACGCGTAAGGATGTCACCCAGCCTGGCCTTGCGCAAGCCATTGCCGATGCCACACATACTGTATTGGAAAAATGGGCCAAAAACCCGGATCTTAAAGTCTCAGAGATGGGGATCCCTCGATTTGGAGCGCAAACCGTGGTAGCCTAACAAGCCTATGAAAAAGCGCCTTTTTTGGCTTTTATTTTGGGTTTTTCTTGGCATGGGAGTGGGTGCTGTTAATGCGGCCACAGCGGTTTTAACGCTTAAATTTGCCGAAGAAAAAGCCCTCTCTCACTCAGAAATAGTGAAGGCCCAAGGCTTTGATGTTCAAGCTGCCGATGCCGCCGTTCGTTCTCAATTTCAGGTACTCTTGCCCCGTCTTGCTTTGCAAGGCAGCTATTCCTTTGTCAGTGTGATCCCCGAGCTTTCTTTTGGTGGCCCAAAGGTCAAAATGGGCTCCAATGATAACTACAGCATTGGCCCTGTTTTGAGCTATACCTTGTGGGATGGGGGATCGCTTTCGGAGAGCTATCAAAGCGCCGTATTTCTCTCTCAGGCCAAAGCCTTGGAACAAACTAGTGCTCAAGATCAACTTATTTTGAATGTTCGTATGGCCTATTTACGCTATGAATTGGCCCAAGAGGAATATGCCGGCATTCAAGAGTCGTTTAAGCTGAGCCAAAGTCAAAATCGGGATATTAGCATTCGATATCAAGCCGGAGCGGCCTCTCGATTGGATGTCTTGTTAGCCAGTCGTCAAATGGGGGGATATGAGCTCCAATTAAAACAAAAAGAAACAGCACTTCATGATGCCAAACGCGCTTTGTTTCAGTTGATGGGTGATCCGATTGGTGATCCCACCACAGTACCCCTTGAGGATTTCACCAACTTACTCGTGTTCGCTCGGCAGCTTCCCGTTCGTGACTTGGCTCAAAATCCCCGGTATCAAGCATTGCTGCGTCTAGTCGCGGCCTCTCAAAAGGCGGCTGATGCCCTTCAATTTAAAGGGGGCCCTACCCTTCAAGTCAGTGCAACATCCACACTCGCCTATCCCAATGGTCCTATTTTGGAACAAATTAATCAGACTATACTTGGGGCCTCTCTAAGCATTCCGCTGTGGTTGGGGGATCCGAGTGGTGAGCTGAGCACTCAAAAGCGAAGCCAAAGCTTGGCCGATCTCTCTCGGGCGACCCAATTAAAACTGGATCTTGAGTTGGCCCAAGCGAATGCAAAAGATGCCATTGATAATTTAAGTGTGCAACAGGGTTTCGCTAAACGAGATCTGAGCCAATCTCAAGACATTGCGGACTTGCATTACACCGCCTATAAACTAGGGAAAGTGAGTTTTGTGGATGTCCAATCGACCAACACGCAAGTGCTGCTGTCTCGGCTAAACTTAGTTAGGGTCAGTTTTCAACTTATCTCTCAATACTTTAC
>JAHFCZ010000039.1 GCA_023249285.1 bacterium
CAAACTCGGCTTATCCTGGGCCTCATCCAGCCCGCGATACACCATGTCCGCCTTCATTTTATCAAAATCCACGCTCAAATCTTGGTTAACGTAGCGGATCATGATCAAGCACATCATGTCCGAGTAATCGTACATATGCTCGTCTTCCGTATCGTAGAAAAACACGTCCGAAAAATACATGTAGAACATGCGCTCGGCACGCTTGCGATCGGTCTTGGCGATTTCTGCCATATTCCACATGGGGCCATGGAGATCATGGGTGGGGGGCGCAAAGTCCGACAAAAACTCAATGAGGCCTTCATAGGTCGCAATTTTGTGGTAGCTATCGATCCCTTGGGCAATCGCCATGCGCTCAAAGGGGAATAAATAATCCTTGGTAATGCCATGGGCCAGCTCGTGATGCAACACGGTCTCGCGCATATCCGCCAAAAATTCTTTTTTAACCTTTTCCAACTCCTCAGCCGTTTTAACCCCAAACAAACCAAGGGTATGGTACTTAATCGCCATCGACATCCGGGAAAACTCGTCCGCGTTCGGTACAAAATGGAAGATCCGACGTGGCTCAAAGGCCTGGATCCATTTTTGATAAAATACCGTCGCCAACGCCTCTTCTCGCATGCAAATGTTATGCTCCGTCACCGTGGCCACGTTCGACATCACATAGCTGCCACAACGCACCCGCTCTTTGACCATATACCAAATGCTGTACTCAGCCTTCGTACGGTGGATCGCATCCCCGTAAATGTAAGCAAAGCCCTTCCAAAACGGACGGGAGACCAAACAAGTCTTTGACCCCAAAAATCGCAAAATCTGGGTGACTTTAGGGCCTGGATCTGCTTTGAATTGAATACCCAACAATTGGATGACCTTCGACTCAAATAAGGACTTCCCCGTATCCGGTGTTAGGCCTTCAAATCCATAGGTATACACCGCCGTATCCACCTGAGAGTAAAACTCCGCAGCATGGGCCTCAGTCAATGGGATTTCGGGGCCCAGACCCAAAAGCGATCGGCAAAACGAGATCTTGACTTGCTGTTCACCCGTATCACCCCAATCCCCAGTCAAGTTCATAAGGTAGTATTGCAGATGCGCAATCGCCAAGACTTGGTCATAGACCTGGCGCTCAATAAACGCCACAAGCCGGCGATAATCCGCCGGCTCGTAGGTATATTCTTCATCCAGATACGCTTTTAAATTCTGATAACGTGAATAAAGAGACGTATCTTTTAAGAGGCTGGCCACACTATCCGGAATCTGACCGTCTTCAATTAGAACTAGGTTTTTCCGTTTAGCCATGTGAGCCCCCGACTAAGGAATTAATCAATTATTCTGCAGAACGAGCTGCAGAAGCGGCAGCTGTGCCAGTCGCACCTAGTGCAGCTTCATCAAGCGCAACTGCAGAATACCCTGCTCGAAGAAGCAACTTGTTTAAAGTTTCAAGGGGAATTTCTGTACCGTATGTGGACAAACTACTTGCCACCTTCGTCAAATCATGATCACGCCTATCATTCAAAATACTTTTAGCATCTTCTACTAGTACAACTTTGGTACCTGCTGCAGCTGCTCCAGTTGGTGCTTTTACTGGAAACTGAATTGCCGGTTGTCTTGCTGCACCTTCTGCTCTACCTGCCATAATATAATCCTCCTATTAAACAAATTTTTACACTTTTACCATTCTTATCGAACCCGAGACACCAAAAATTTCAGAATTATATATCGAAAATTTTAAATGCGTTGTGGGAAAGACAAAACGGTTGATCACCCTTTGAGGTCAAAGTATAGCGTACCCTCAATCGAATTTTCAAACGAAATATTTCCCATAATTGCCACACTGCCTGTTGTCATAATAAAAGCATACCGACTATCATACCCAGTATCATGAGCATTCTAAACACACTCGATACCCTTGCCGATACAGCACCCCCGCAAATCCAGGCGACTACCACTCTCCAAGAACTTGAAGATCTACGGGTCCAGCTCTTGGGTAAAAAAGGGCAGCTCACCGATATTCTCAAGGGCATGGCCACCGTTTCCAATGAAGAGCGCCCCCTCATCGGGCAAAAAGCCAACCACATCAAAACCCAATTGCAAGACGCTCTCGATCAACGCAAAACCCAATTGGAAGCCGCCGCTTGGGAATCTGAACTTCAAGGCGATCAAACGGATATCACCCTCCCCTCCCGTCGCACTCGACTGGGGAAACGTCATCCGACTAATCAAACCCTTCAAGATGTCATTGCCTGTTTTACCCGACTGGGATTTAGCCTCAAAGAAGGGCCAGATATCGAAACCGATTATTACAATTTTGAGGCCCTTAATATCCCCGAGCATCACCCTGCCCGAGCCATGCACGACACCTTTTATCTCAATACCGGTTACCTCACAACAGGACATGTATTGCGGACCCATACCTCCCCCGTTCAAATCCATGAAATGGAAAAATTAGAGCCCGGACAAGCCCTCAAAATTATTGTCCCGGGCAAGGTCTATCGCTGCGATGCAGACGTCACCCATTCGCCCTGTTTTCACCAAGTCGAAGGCCTGTATGTCGACAAAAACGTGTCTTTTGCCCAGCTCAAGGGCACCCTCTCCCATTTCCTAAAAGAAATGTTCGGGGCCAAACGTCAGGTGAGATTTCGGCCCAGCTACTTTCCCTTTACGGAACCCTCCACCGAGGTCGATGTCGCCTGTTTCAAATGCAGTGGCAAAGGCTGCAACCTCTGCAAACAAACCGGTTGGCTGGAGATTTTAGGGGCCGGGATGGTGAACCGCAATGTGTTTCGCTCCGTTAAATTAGACCCCGATCAGGTCACCGGATTTGCCTTTGGATTGGGCATCGAACGGATCGCGATGCTGCGCTACGAAATCAACGACATCCGCCTCTTTACCGAAAATGACTATCGATTTTTGGAGCAATTTTAATGAAATTTAGCCTCAATTGGATTAAGGACCTGGCCCCCATCACCCTGGGTGCCCAAGACGTCGCCGATAAGCTCACCCAAATGGGAATTGAAGTCGAAGGAATCCACCGCTGCGGCCAAAACATCAAAGGCATTGTCACGGGGAAAATCCAGGCCATTCACCCCCACCCCAACGCCGACAAACTCCGCATTACCGAATTTTTTGATGGCAGCACCACCCATCAAATCGTGACTGGCGCCCAAAATGTGCAAGTTGGTGATATTGTGCCGGCGAGCCTTCCTGGGGCCGTGATCGCCAATGGCATGAGCATTAAACCCAGTGCCCTCCGCGGGGTCGATTCCTTTGGGATGCTGTGTTCTCAGGTCGAATTGGGGATTGCCGAAGCATCAGAAGGCATCTGGATTTTACCCGCCGATACCGCATTGGGACTGGATGTCGTCAGCGCATTCGAACTCCAAGATGATATTTTAGACCTGGCCATTCTCCCCAACCGCGGCGATTGTCAAAGTATTTTAGGCATAGCCCGCGAGCTTTCACCCACTTCCCTTAATCTAGATCCCGGGGCCACTCATCCCACCCCACTCATGATCACCATCCGACTCACCCGTTGTGGCATCACCCCGGCCAAAACACTGCCTGAACAAATTGCCCAATATGTATTGCACGAGCTCGGACAGCCCCTGGAAGTCACCCTCACACCCACAAAAATCCAACTCAGCGCACCGCAACTGGATCCTATAGCAGTCCGAAAATCGAAGCCCAAAATGGCACAAGAAAGTCTGGTTCGCTACGAAAAAGGCATCGACCCCAACGTAGCACCCGTCGCGCTGACTCGTGCCGCAGCGCTCATTGCCGCATTGACTCCCAATCAAAGCATCGAGATCCAAGACAGCGCCCCATTGCAGCTACCAGAAAAATGGATCCCCTATTCGGCAGATGCAATCAACCGTCTTTTGGGCCTGAGCCTTGATAAAACAGTCATAGATGGCATTTTAGAGCAACTCGGCTTTACGAGTATCAACAGCCAAGCAAAAGTGCCATCTTGGCGTTATTACGACATCCAGGAATGGCCTTGCCTGGCAGAAGAAATCGCAAGGATCCATGGCCTAGACCAGATCCCCACCAGCTTACCAGATAATGCATTGGGCGTTGAACCCAATACCGCCTTATATACCCTCACGCAAAAGCTAGAGGCGTTACTGCCCACCCTGGGCGCAACCCAACTCTGCACGTTACCCATGATCCCCCCGCAACACCTCCAAAACCCGGACGCAGCCTTGATCATCCAGAATCCGATTTCTGCCGAAGAATCCGCCATGCGTGACAGTCTTTTGGCCAGTGCATTGCCGATTGTGAGCCACAATTTACGTCACGGGGCGTCTTATTTTGACGGATTTGAAATCGCCAAAATTTATCATAAATCAGGCGACAATATACAAGAAGAAACACAGCTCATTATCGTCACCACAAGCGGCCCCCAACAGGCCCCCTACACCGGCCCCGAAATCGCCCAAAACAAGCTCCATTTTAGTCACCTCAAAGGCCGTGTGGAGACTCTATTGGAGCTCACACGCAGCATTCAAGTGAGCTTTAACAAGAGCGAAGATCCACGCATGCATCCGGTACAATCCGCCCAGATCTTAAGCGGCAAAACGCTCATCGGCACCCTGGGACTATTGCATCCCCAAACCAGCCAGAAATTCGACATCGACGTCCCGGTTGGGGTGATTATTTTAAACCTCTCCACAATCGTCACCTTACCCAGCAAAGGCTTGAAATATCAGCCCTTTAGTAAATTCCCCATCATTGAACGTGACATTGCCTTACTGGCCCCGCGAGATCTCAGCTTTGAGCGCATTGTGCAGACCCTCCAAAAAAACAAACCCAAGCTCCTCAAAAATGTGCAGCTTTTTGACTTGTACAGTGACGATAAGCTCGGGCCAGACAAAAAGAGCTTGGCCATTCGCCTCCAGTACCAAGACCCGGACACCACACTCACCGATGATGTGATCAACGCTACCCATCAGGAATTGGTCCAAAAGCTCACCCTCACCCTCCCCGTTTCCATTCGATAAATGAGCCAACACCCCATCGCCACTGCCGACACGCCCATGATTCGTCAGTACCGGGACATCAAGGCCCAGCACGAAGATGCGATCCTCTTTTTCCGGCTGGGGGATTTTTATGAAATGTTCATGGATGATGCCACGGTTGCAGCCAAAGCCTTAGAACTCACACTCACGGGACGCGGCAAAGATGAAAATCGCATTCCAATGTGTGGCATCCCCTATCACGCCAGCGAAAATTACATCACCAAACTGATTGCCAAAGGCTTCAAGGTGGCGATTTGCGAGCAAACCGAAGAGGCCACGGCAGGCAAAGGCCTTACCAAACGCGAAGTCGTTCGGATCATCACCCCCGGAACCGTCACCTCCGCCTCCATGTTGGATGAAAAGGAAAACAATTACCTCCTCGCTGTGTCTGCCCATGGCAAAGATCAACACCTCGGATGCAGCGTATTGGATATCACTACGGGGGAATTTCGGGTATTTACCCTCGACACCACCAAGGACCTCGACGGCATTCTGACCAACTTCCCGATCCGGGAAATCCTCACAGACGGCAGCATCAAAAACTACAGCTTCCCCGACGGTATACTCATCAACACAGTGACGTTTAATACCGTCCCCCAAGCCAGCGCTGCCCTCCAAAAATTCTTCCAGCGTTATGCCCTCCAGGCCTTTGGGACCGAAGACGCTGCCCAAGCCTATCCCGCAGCCCAAGCCATTCTGAGCTATGTCGGACACACCCAAAAGGATTGCCTGGCTAGCATGACCAAGCTCCTGCCTTGGAAACGTCACCGCTGCCTCGGCATGGACAAGGTTACGATGAAAAATTTGGAGCTCACGGAAAGCCGTGAACAGCAGCTCAAAACCGGCACCTTATTCTGGGTCCTAGATCACACCAAGACCGCCATGGGCGCACGGGCATTGAAACTCATGATTAAAAACCCCCTCACCGAAGTGCCTACCCTCGAAAAACGTCTCGATGCGATCGATGCCCTCCTCCATGATTTACTGTCCCGAGAAGAAATCCGAGACATCCTGTCCCAGCTCTATGACCTCGAAAGAATCACCACCCGGATCATCACCAATCAAGACAACCCTCGAGATTGCATCGCGCTCAAAGAAACCCTCCAAGCCATTACCCCATTGGACAAAATTTTACATCACCTCCCCGGCGAACTTTTCGAAAAACTCGGCCTCTTTTTCCACAAAGCCCGCCATCCCCAAAGCCCCTACCAACGGATCATCGATCTCGTCGATCGATCCATTCTTGAGTCCCCCCCACCCACCCTCAAATCCGCCAATGTCATTCGACCTGGCTACAGTGAGAAACTAGATGAGCTTATGCTGTCATTTAAGGAAGTCCGCCAGTGGATTGCCCAACTCGAACCCCAAGAACGTCAGGCCACGGGGATTAAATCCTTAAAAGTCGGATTCAATAAAGTCTTCGGCTACACTATCGAGATCCCCGCTTCCCAAAGCCACGCGGCACCCCCACACTACATTCGCAAGCAAACCCTGGCCAATGCTGAACGCTACATCACCCCTGAGCTCAAAGAAAAAGAAAACATTCTCCTGCATGCCGAAACCAAGCAACAGGAACTCGAAACCGAGATCTACCGTGAGATTATCGACCAAATCCGCGAGCATACCGAACCCTTGCAAGTGCTCGCCCGCCATTTGGCCCGCATCGACACGCTGCAATCATTGGCAACAGCTGCCCAGAAAAACACCTATACCCGCCCCCAATTTGTGGACCAAGACCAACAGCTTTTGGACATTCAAGAAGGCCGCCACCCCATTTTAGAAAAAAACAGCACCCATCCCTTTGTCCCCAATACGATTACCATGACCCAAGAAAAAAACCGGCTCATGCTCCTCACAGGGCCCAATATGGCGGGGAAATCCACGCTCATGCGCCAGGTCGCCCTCATTGTGGTGATGGCCCAAATCGGATCTTTTGTCCCAGCCACCCGCTGCCGGCTCTCCCCTGTAGATAAACTCTTTACCCGTATCGGGGCCCTAGATAATTTGTATTTTGGGCAAAGTACGTTTATGGTCGAAATGCTCGAAACAGCTACTATCATCAATAATGCGACCCAAAACAGCCTCATTATTTTGGACGAAGTCGGCCGCGGCACCTCCACCTACGATGGCATGAGTATCGCCTGTGCAGTAAGCGAACATCTTCACAATGTCATCCAAGCCCGGACCCTCTTTGCCACCCACTACCACGAGCTCACCGGCCTTCAGGATCGCCTCAGTGCACTCGAAAATTACCGAATGGATGTCCAAGAAACCAAAAACGGAATCGTGTTCACCCATACCTGCCTCCCTGGCCCTGCCGATAAGAGTTACGGAGTCCATGTAGCGCAAATGGCCGGGCTGCCAGCCACGGTGGTCAAGCGTGCCGAAAACCTGCTCAAAACCCTGGAGTCCCAGCAGAAAGTCTTGCTCGACACCAAGAAGCCCCACCAGCTACAATTATTTTAAGATGCAATTTACCCCGACTGCCATTCCAGACGTCATCAAAATTACGCCGAAAGTCTTTCGAGATGATCGCGGCTACTTTTTTGAGGCTTACCACAAAGGGCGCTTCGAAGGAGGTGGGATTCACACAGAATTCGTTCAAGACAACCAAAGTTTTTCCCAAAAAGGCACGCTTCGCGGGCTGCATTATCAACTGGCCCCGCACGCCCAAGCCAAACTCATTCGCACGCTCACGGGCAGCATTTTTGATGTGGCAGTGGACATTCGCAAAAACAGCCCCACCTATGGACAATGGGTCAGCGAAATTCTCACCGCCGAAAACCAAAACTGGCTCTACATCCCCGAAGGATTCGCCCACGGGTTTTATGTCATGAGCGATACCGCCATGATCCAGTACAAGTGCTCAGACTATTATGCCCCCGACTTCGAACGCAGCATCCGCTGGGACGACCCGACCCTCAACATTACCTGGCCCTTGAACGGACAGCCCCCGATCCTCTCCCCCAAAGACGCCGATGCAGCGGGGTTTAAGGGGTGATTTCATGCATAAAGTTGCCGCCCTTGTGTCAGCCACAATGTTCAGAACCACCACAACCGTGCCACTCCCTCACCCCCTCTTCTGCAGTTTAACGCAAAGCCCATTAAACCCTGAAGTGGATCCCATCTCGATCATTGTCTCCGAGTCTACCTCCGATGCCTTTAAGACGGACCGCCTAGACACTTGGATCGCTCAAAACAGCGGACATCTCATCCACCCCAATACCAATGTGCCATGTGATCTCGCCCACCTGTACACACTCCGTACCAGCCCAGGAGGCCGCTACACGCTCATTCCCACCACCTTGAGCAAGACCTTCACACCAGAGGAGTTCCAGGCCTACCGCGACGCAGGGGTCACCCGCTTCCAAAACTGCACCTTCACCGGCAATTATGCGAACTTTGTTTTTGAAAACATCCACTTTGGGGGAAGTACGTTTACAGCATCTGCTTCGCTCATCAATACGAAGTTTAATAATTGCAATATTGAAAGTGCAACCTTCGAATGCAACCTTGCTACCACAGGTTTCACCGACTGCCGCCCCCACGAGCCCCCAAGGCCCTGCGCAATGCAGGCCAAAAGCCAGTCTCCAATCCAAAGACTTCTTCGTACCGTCAAATAACCCCGCATACCCCCGCTTAAAAATGGGAATAATCCCCCTAGGGAGTGATCTCCCTATAAACACTTATGACACTTTATAAAACATCCGCAATACCACAGGCAAACACACTGGCAGAGCCAGCGCTACCTCCAATCATGGGAGAATCTGTCCTAAAACAGGTGCCCAAGCTCAATGCGCTTTTGTTATTGGCCGGACTTACAGATACACGTACGGCGTATTCAAGCGAAAGCAGCACCTTTCTAAGAACCTTCAGTCAGTTAGAGCAAGTCCTCCCAGGGTTTAGTAGCAACCTAGCTGAAGATGAACTGTTGCAGAACACCGAAGCCCATCTGGAGTTTGTATGTAAAGAGCGCCCACCTATTGCACTCAGCGAAGTATCGATTACGACCCATCCCCCCCAGATTATTGGGAATTGTTCACTCTATAATCTTGCTACCCCACTCTATGATACCAGCGTCACCCATAATATCCTGAGGGGCGGCTCAGTAGACCATGCCGTATATGCGCTTCCCACGTATATCGAAAAAAACGGCGAAAGACTCGGAACCAAGACCTATATTCTCATCTACAATTATGGTAAAGGCTTAAAAAATCATGCGCGTGACACCAAAACAGGGGAGATATATCCATTTGTCATCGAAGTAAACAATGCCACTGAGTTAAAAGAGCTTTACAGAAATTTCATTGGAAGCAAAGGTCAAAGCTTTGAAGTCTTTAGAACAAAATTCTACACCCCCGAAAATATTGCAAAACAAGAAGCTCGCTTAAATACCATTTTAGAGTTTTCAAAGAAAACAGAGGCAGGCCCCACGCTCATGCAGCAGGCAACCGAAGCCTGCGTCCAGCACCTTGGGCTCACGCAAGTAGATGCCAGCGACAGATCTAAGGTTAAACAAATAACCGAAGCACTAACCCAGCCCAAGGAATTAGAGAGAAGGATCTCCGACTGCCTAGAAGAATTGGCACGGTACATCGAAACACCCGGTCAGCAGAACTTCACGGACGACAAGGAAGCCCTCATGTTTCTTGCGTCACTTAAGCCAGGCCAACTCAACCAACTGAGTACTCCAGCGAATGCAGACGCCATCAAACAATGGAGCATTGAACAGCTTTATAGTCATAGCCAGGTTAATCATACTATCGCCTATCAATTTATTATAAAAAACAAGATCAGCTTCACACTCGATATTAAAAGAATAATTGAGTCGGGACACTCAAAATTATTTACTCGAGCAATTGAAATTGCCCTGCTCGATAAAACGGACGAGGTTCTACCAATCATTATCAATTGCTACCAACAACTCCCGCAAGAACTTGTAGATATAATTAATATCCATATCCAGAAAGGTTTTATACCCAAAACTGCCCTGTGGAACAGCATTCACACCCAGTTTGAAGTATTCTTAGAACTCCCAAAAACACTTCAAATGAGCCTCCTTTCTGGGATTGAAGATTACTCAGGACACCTTATTTCAGGTAACACAGAACTACACACAAGTTATTTTTCACATCTAAGAAAATGCCTTGAGCATCCCAATCCCAAAGTCAAAGAATGGGGACAAGCAAGGCTCAAAAAACTCTGCGGAAAACTTCGACATCACGATAAAGTAGGACAGTTACTCAGTACTCTACTCGACCACCCCATCTTAGAAATTAGGTCTTGGGCCCGAACACAGGCGGCAGCGTTAACACAGAACGCCTACACTTCCATTCAAAACAGTGCCAAAGACATTCTTTTGCAAACAGCCTCCACACCCAGTACAGATCCTGAAACCCAACTCTGGGCTCTCCAAACCATTCTCAAACTACCCGGAGAAGAAAACAGAAAAATCACTCTCCTCAGAGCCCTCATCCCCCAAATGCAAGCCAACCCCGCACTCAGGGCGGCTATTTTGGGCAGCCCTATGTTGGAAGACATTGCCATTTTGGCCCTCAACACCGAAGAAACAACATTGGCCACCCAAGCGCTCACACTCTTGCAAAGCCTCGCCACCACCCCCGAAAGCAGCAGTAAAGTATGGGCGGCGCTCACCAGCGGTCCCCGTAATACCGCCTTTGGGCTCACTTGTAATGCAGTACAAGCCGGTCTACAAATCCCTAGTCCGTATGCCAGAACCTTACTCCAAACCATCAAGCACCTGCGTGCACTCTATCCCCCACTACGATTTGCCATACATCAAAATCCAGATCTCCTTGCCCTAAAAGAACTGGTCAGGGCCACCCAAGCCCGCGGGATAGATCGCGAAACCAAACAAGCCGGAGCAGGACTCCAGCTGGGACTCTGGGAACGTTTATTCGGCAAACTCAGCAAAAACAAAGTGGTCCCGATCAACCCTCCAACCCCCATCCCAACGCCCAGCACTGCAGTGAGGGTCATTGCATGGGGAGCAGCAGAGGCTTAGCCCCCCAAGTTGACATGAGACTCATTCTCAATTAGTATAAATTCTAATACTGATACTCAGTTTCAATTAAGAGGCTGTTTCGAAAGTACAAAACCCTAAGACTTGCGATGTTAGAGAAATGTCCAAAGGGCCCATTTCTTAGGCTGACGCGGTTTGGTTCTTCCAAATGAGGAAGCCGAAAATGGGATCATTTGGATATTTATCAACAGAGCCATTAGGAGCATTTATGCAAACGCTCAATCAACTAAAATCCAACGAAACTGCCCAAATCACCAGCCTAGAAGGTGAGAACGCCCATATCATGCGGCTTTGTGCATTAGGATTCGTTCCTGGGGCCATTGTAAACGTGTTTAAGGAAACTTTGATGGGTGGCCCGAGTATCTATAGCATCCAAGACAGCAAGATCGCCCTTAGGGCCGCTGACGCCAATTTGATTCGCGTCGCACGCTAGCGTTTTCCTCCCCCGTTGTGAGTGACTGCCGCCCCATGAAAAAACGATACACGGTTGTGGTAGGCTATCCCAATGCGGGCAAAACCAGCACCTTTAACCATTTAACCGGTTCTCACTATAAGGTCGTCAATTATCCGGGCTCAACCGTAACCTACCATCAAGCCACCACGAAACTCCAAACCGAAACGGGGAGCCTGCACCTTCATTGGTTTGACACCCCCGGCGTGGTCACCTTTTCCCCCCATTCAGACGACGAAAAAATCACCCATACCGCCCTGACCAACCTCAAAGCGCTCGATTCCAAGGCCCCGAAATACCCCCATCTTGTCCTCTACGTCGCCGATGGGCTACAGCTCGAACGCCACTTGATGGGCTTTCGACTCCTCAAATCCCAAGGGTACCCCCTGCTCTTAATCATTACCCGCGCCGACCTCCTCAAAAAGCACAAAGGACACCTCAATCTTGAGGCGTTACGCACGGCCGTGGACGCCCCCGTCTTTTTTGTAAATGCCCGGACCGGAAAAGGATTCCCTACCCACCAAGATATTTTAGACGCTACCAATAACGCACCAGACTACACCCCTAATTTATCGGAATCCGAACTCAAATGGCAGGCAGCCTCAATCTGGGCCAAAGCCACGGTCAAAACCGCCCTCACTCCTCCTCAATTTCAACAAGATCTGGACCATTGGTTCCTACACCCGATCCTCGGTGGCCTGACATTTATCACCATTATGACCTGCTTTTTCTTTTTAATTTTTTTGGGCGCACAACCCCTCATGGCAGGCATTTCAAATGGGTGGGCATGGCTGACCACCACCCTCCATCACGTCCTCCCCGCCAATGCCGGGACCCAGCTGTTGATTGATGGTCTGATCGGCAATTTAGGGGCCGTATTCGTCTTTGTCCCGCAAATCTTCCTCCTCTTTTTGGCCATGGAGCTCTTGGAAGGCAGTGGCTATTTGGCCAGAGCCGCCGTGATCGTCGATAAGCCCCTGTCTTGGCTCGGGCTCACGGGGCGCAGCTTCGTCCCCATTCTCTCCGGCGCTGCCTGCGCAATTCCAGCCATGATGGCCACCCGTACCCTCCCACTCAAATCCCAACGCCTCACCACACTCTGGATGATCCCCCTCATGCCCTGCTCCGCGCGACTTCCCGTTTATGGCCTGTTGCTCGCACTCCTGTTTCAAGGCCGTGCCTTGTACAGTGCCTTGGGAATGGTCGCCATTTATATGCTCAGCCTCTTCATTGCCATCCTTGTCGGTAAAATTATCTCCCTCAAATGGAAACACCAACCCCAAAGTTTTTATATGGAATTGCCCCGCTGGCAGCTCCCCCAACCCACGGTCATGCTCCGCAATAGCCTCCGAAACAGCCTCCAGTTTGTCCAAAGGGCCGGTCCTGTGATCTTGCTGATCAGTGGGATCATCTGGATCCTCTCCCAATATCCCAGCCCCAACGCCTCTTGGCTGGCCCATATCGGGAAGTATGTCTCCCCAATTTTTGCCCCCATGGGCTGGGATTGGCGGGTCGGCGTAGCGATTCTGGCCTCGTTTGCAGCACGAGAAGTCTTTGTCTCCGTCCTCGCCGCCATGCTCGTGATGGGGGACCAAAACCTTGCCGGCTCATTGCTCCACCTGAACACCCCACTCCTCACCACACCCGCGATACTGTCATTAATTATATTTTTTATGATTTCATTACAATGCGGCACCACCCTC
>JAHFCZ010000129.1 GCA_023249285.1 bacterium
GAGCCAACAGAGCCCTATTTAATGGCCAGGAAGCCTTCAAAACACCCATATTTAAACACCGTCATGACATCCCGAAAACCGGCGCGATGCAAAAGGTCTAAATTGCCCTGGGTGGAGAAGGGTTCGAGCACCCCTTTGAGGCTCCGGGATTTTTCCATAATTTCACTGGCCGTATACCCGGCCTCCAGCTTAAATTCGGTATAAAGACCGGTCAAAATATCTTGAAATCGGGCATCCGGCCCCCGTACTTTTTCAAAATGGATCAAGGCCCCACCCCAGTTGAGACTCGCATAAATCCCATCCATGACCCGTTGTCGCGAGGCGGGGGGGATAAATTGGAGGGTGTAAAGGGCGGTAATGAGATCGGTGGGGTCAAGGGGGGTGTGCACCAAATCCGCGACCTGAAATTCAAGGCGGTCATCGGCCTGGGCTTTGGTTGCGGCCCGTGCGATCATATCCGGTTCTGCATCGAGCCCAATCAGACGAATATCCGGTTTAACGGCATGACGATGGGCCAGCAGGGCCAGTAGCGTCCCCGTTGAGCACCCCAGATCATAGACCCGAGAGTCTGCCTTGATAAAATAATCGCTGAGTTGTGCGACCAAGTCATGAGCGACTGCGTAAAACGGGACGGACCGTGAGACATGGGCCTCAAAGTGATCGGCCACAGGGCCTTTGAAATTCCAATTTGCATTCTGTGTGTGGAGCTGATCGCCGACTGACATAGGGGTATCCTATCGCAAGCCTGGGTCCCGGTCTAGCATCACCTTGAAGCTACGTTCGCTATGAATCTTGAACCTAAAAAACACAATTTATCGGCTCATCGGATGATTTGGGGCAATTGGAAGAAGAACGGCGGTTGGTGTAGGTGGGTTGACTCAAAAGCAAAGGGGAGTCATGCTTTTGGTATAAAATTTACGGTCTCTGTTCCGGATTCTCTTAGTTTAAAAATGGATCAATTTATTAGTCGAGTCCATCTGATTCATTGACAGACCCTTATTGAAGATCCAGATCACCTTTTTAATCAAGGGGCTATTGCTTGAGGGGTGTGCCGTTACTTGTTGGAAAAAATGGACATCGTTCCAGCAGCGACTTTTTTGAAGGTGTTACACGCATTTCAGGGTGTTATTTTTCCTAGGTAAGAGGGGTACTCACATGAATAAAAAATTAGCATATCCAGAAAATCGTATGGCTCAGATGCCTAAGGAAGTTAGGGACATTTTAGACGATCCTCATTACTTAGGCGTTGCCCCCCCCAAAAGCCTGTTGTCCCGGGCGAAAGCGTTATCGCAGTTGCCTGTTTCGAGCTATCAAGGGTCATTGACACTTAAATATTATACCCTGCTGGTTTTATACGGGTTGTCTTTAGAGCAACAGGAAAAAACCCATTCAACCAAGTGGGCAGCGTTGTTTGGAAAAGATCAGTCTATGATGAAGCCTCTTTTGAGACAGTTAAAAGACAGTTGGGTTCGGTTTGCCGGGGGTGATCCTGCCTGTGGCCCAACGGCCTTTTTTGATCATATTCGAAAGGCAGAAAAGTTTCATCCGGGTGTAGAGGCGTTTAACGTGTTTTTACTGAGATTCCCTCCCTTTCAGGACGCTCAAGAGGTGCTAGAGCGACACTTAATGAGTGAGGTGCCTCAGTTGAAAAGCGCTGCAATTCGAGAATATCAGTATTCCGTGATGGTCGAAGGGGTTTTAAGAAAGCCTAACCCAAATTTGAAACCATTTATGGACAATCTTATCGAGAATGGTCACTTTGAGTCTGTTCAAGGCGACCTAGACCCCGAGTTGATTGCGCGATATTTGAAATCTGAACCCAAGCTATTGGACAAACTCCTATCCTGTCGCTGCAATCCGATGGTTGTAGAGCAGATGGCTATCCATATCAGTCAAACCAAAGTGGCCTACTCGATGTTTCAAGGATGGATGGATTCTCAGCTGGCGGATCAATCCACCGTCCGTGCTGTGATCGGCAGGTTTATCAATAAACTGACCGTGCTCCAGATTCTTGACGAGACAGCTATAACGTTTTCTCGAGGTCAACAAGTGAAAGAGTTCCAGGTTCTGTGTGCCTACGATCCTTCTTTGGCCTCGCGCTGTCTGACCCAGTGCCTGAAACGGACGGGTGAGTTGTTTGATTCACTAAGGATGCTGTCTTCAGAGATAAGGACCCAACATTCGATGGTACGACTCGGGTTTAACAAGATCGGGGAGTGGTTTGCGTTTGGGCTGGAGTCGTACGGAGCGGATTTGGTCGTTTCTGGGCAGCAGTTTGTGAAAACCCTCCCTCAGCTCAAAGCCGCTGCCAAGATATATTTTGATCCCTCCCAGTGTTATTTTAAGAGGTTGGGGGAGTTTTCGGTGAGTGCCTACGGGGTGTTATCTCGACTCCAGGTGGTGACTGAGGCAGAGTATCCCCTCTTAGCGGATCTACACAAGATGGCTCATCCCTTCTTTCGTAACAAGTGCTTTCTAGCCGGTTTTTATGTAAGTGAAAGCGATATTTTGGACCATATTCTCAATCAGCCCACATCTCGAGCACTTCACACTAGGGTGGATTATTTCGGTCCAGACCGATTTTCGATCCACGACGTGTTGGAAGGGTGGAAAGAAGCCCATGGTCGCAAAGCGATGACACTGTGCAAGGCCCTTACTTGCGTCCCTGAGGTCTATGGGCATGCCTATTTTGATCCAGCCTGGCCAAAATTAACTCTGGAAGAGCGTCGGGCTTATTTGAACTTGCGACTTCCTCAAGCCAAACCTCCGGTCCCTGGATATCAACTGATCAACTCTCAGGTGAGCGCCATGATGGACTACCTCAACACACAACATCCGGGTCTTGCAAAGACGCTTTCTCCTCTTTTTGAAAAAATCAAACCGGCCTTAGTGACAGAATCACTCGAACACGTATCAGCTTTGCAAGCCGCGAGAGAAAAACTGCTTGAGGCGATCAAACCGGTAAGAGCCGAATTGGAACGCGAAATTGTCCAAATGACAACAACACAGGCGGCACAAAAAGCGAGCCGATCTCAGCTGGAGGCCCGTTACGACTCTGAAAGGCGCAAGTGTGAAGAAAGGGCAACGGCCATTCAGGAAAAATTTGTAAAAGACACACTCAATCTCTCGCCCACCATCATTGAGAAAAAAACAGTGCTCTCTTACCCGGATGGGGATTGTCCTTTTGTCATGGAAATTTGGACCACAACAACCCAGGAAGTCCCCAATCCAGAGTATCTCAAACACGTTGAAACTCTAAAGCAAGCACTTGCATCGCTCCCTTCTTTGACTGATATGGAGAGAGCGATTCAGGCCCATCAATCGGAAGATCAAACACTTCAGCATAGAAGAGAGCAGCTCAAATTTTTGGATGGGGTTATGCAGTAACGCGAACCCTTTTAATGCGAAGGTAGGTTCAAATTACCGGTGGTTACCCCGTATAAGCCCGATAGGTCCCGGTCGAGCATCACCTTGAAGCCACGAATCGTGTAGATCTAGATGTTTTGTTTTATAACGCAATATTTATTTTATTAATTTTTTATATACAAAATTATATCACTATAGGCGGCATGAAACAATCCACTCCATTTTAAGGGATCTGAATGCGGGGTAGCCTATTTTGAAGTAGAGGGATAAATGCGTAAAATTTTTTAACAAAAAACCCGATAATGCTTTCATGGTTACAAAAAAGACAGTGGCGATGCCACACACTATACAGGTTCAATCGCTCCATGCCCTTGCTGAGGGACAAATAACCACATTTTTGGACGGGTTAGCGGATCTGCGCCCAAACT
>JAHFCZ010000040.1 GCA_023249285.1 bacterium
AGCCGGCCATTAGCCTATGCAGAGGTGTTGCGGGCTGGGGCATAGCAGCTGAATGCGCTGCAGCCTCGGTGGGCACCCGAGGCATCCCACATCTCAATTTTTCCGCATCGACGTATTGTTTGCCTATCATAGGCCTAGCAATAGGTGTTGATGTGGAGGCTGTGCCATCCTCACGGGGCTTGGGCACTTCTGCGGGGGGCGTCTCTTCTGGTTTGTGCGGCTTGTATTGGAAGAACGCCCCTCCAAGCGTTACACCTGCCACTGCTGCCGCTGGCACCCATCTTAAGGCCTGTTGTGCACCTGGTCCCATTAGGAGATCCTCCTCAAAGTCGACGGATATCCCTTTTCACACCGAGTGTAGCCCATTTGAAACCCTTTCACAATACGAATTTATTTGGGTTTCGAACCCCGTTTGTTCCCAATTTTCGTCCCAGACGCCTTCGGCCTTGAGAAGCTCGCGCTCAAAAAAGGCTTTGATGCCGGCGGTGTCCGGGTGGCTATTCGCTTGATGTAAGGCGGTCTGGAGAATATCAAAAAGCTGGGGATTATGCTGGTGCTCGACCGTCACATTTCGGATCACCTGGAGAAAATATCCCGCCAATTGGAGACGATCCCAAGACGTGCGGATCTCTGGAAATGCGGTAATGGTTTGGGCCTCGGTAATCAGATCCAGGCTTTTGCCTTGATAGAGCACGATTTCCACATGAGAGGTGGGTTCGATATGGCCACGGAGCTTGGATTTGAGGGTGGCAGCGGATTTGGCAATGGCCTTTTGGCGACCCTGCTCTCGCGAAAAAATCTCGACTAGCCTGTCTTTTTCACCGAAGGGTTTTGTGTTGAGAATAATGGCTTCGAGTTTTTTGGTTTTGGGGGGAGACATGGCCCGTTGAGTTTAGCATACCCAGCCCGGTTATCCCATTGCCTCCGACTGGATTTGTCATCCAGGACGTCAAATTAGGCTAGACCTGGATTCCCGCCTGCGCGGGAATGACAAATGTGTGGTCGGGGATGACACAGAAAAACACCAACCCCATCCCCATTCCCGTCGGGAATAGAGAGGGGAGTATGACAACGATTGCCCTGGCAAATCTGGCGGTTTAATTTTCTCCCATAATGTGTATAATTAAAGTGTACACATTCAAAGAGGAGGATACCCGATGGAAGCCAGCATTGTTGAACTACGCACCAAAATGCGTGAAATTACCCACGCCATCTTTCGTGGTGAAACCGTAACCATCCTCAGCCACGGCAAAGCCATTGGCACCCTCCAGCCCATCACGCCACCCAAAAGCAGCTCAAAAAAAGTCAAAGACCACCCCTTCTTCAATCTCCAAGCTGGCGAAGATCTGCCCGCAGTGTCTGAGGTCATGGCCGAGCTCCGTAAGGGTCGATATGCTCTTTGATACCGATGTATTGATTTGGATACAACGGGGCAATGAAGCCGCCGCAAAGATGTTCCAATCCGCCCTAGATCGGTATTTATCGGTCCAATCCTACATGGAGCTCCTTCAGTGCGCGCCCTCCAAAAAACACCTTAAAATTATGAAAGACTTTTTGCGCGAGTTTGAGGTGCAATTGCTCCCATTCAATGAAAACATTGGGCACCGAGCCGCCATTTATATCGAAGAATACAGCCTCGCTTCCGGCATACGTGCAGGAGACGCCATCATTGCCGCCACCGCCATCGAATTTGACCAAATCCTGGTCACCGCCAATGCAAAGCATTTCAAACCCATCGCCACCCTCCATCTCAAAATTCTACACCCCCACAAATAACCATCCTCGACCGTACCTCCAGACCCGGAACACATCAGAAACATTCTATCGAATCGTCCGTTTAGAGAAAAACTAAGGAAGATTTACAGCACGAAACATGCGAGAAGCGTCGGCGCATCGTTGCGTCACTGCAGGAGAATCCTCAAGTCCCAATTCAGCCAATTGCAGCTGATAAAGCGCATTCAATCGTGCGAGGACAGTCGGAGTATCCGGACGCTCAGTAGGGTCCAACGCCATACACTGGAGCATCAGATGGATCAGCTGGTCCTTCACCGGAGAGTCTGGACCGGGCACGGGGCGTGCCTTACGAGCCATTTCTACGCGCCTAAGATATCTCAACTGCACAAATTTCTGCTCCTCAAAGCCACGCTTGCTTCGAATCGTATTCGAAATCAAAGTCCAGGACTGATCCACCAATTCAGGCGGCAATTTGTACTCTTTAATCATGCTTTCCCTAAAGGCTTGAACCCGGGGATCTTGTGCAAAGAAAGTACCCGCATCTATGATATTCATGACCAATTCAAGACCTATTTTTCCTAACGGGAAGGTCTCAAACCTATCTTCAATCAGCGGTAACGGCTTGCCCCTTGTCCACCGACCATACTCCTGTATTGCTTTCGCTAACAATTCTGGCGACATATCCCCAACCGTCCCTTCTTTATGAGTGATCTCGGCAAGAGGCCCTACCGTTTGGAAGTCAGCGTACGAAACGTTCAAGGCATCATACATCAATATATTCAGGGATTTCATATCCCGATGGGCTTTACCCTCCTCTTGAAGCAGCAAATGCTGGCGGAAAAGCTGAATCATCCAGTGAATTTTAAGAAGAGCTAAAGCCGGTTTGTCTCCCCGGCCACCCGCTTTTTCATTTGCAGCCAATTTTTCGATAAAGCGATACAAATCACCCCCATGCGCTAAGGGCAGCACTAGTCTGCCCTCCGGCAGCAATACGGCAGGAACATCCATCCCCTTGGGAACCCGCCCCATAGCCTCAAACTCAGCGGCAGCAGACTTCTCAGGATCACGACACCTCTGAAAAGACTTCTCCGCAAATGATTTACCATTAAACTCAACTCTTTTCACCACCCCAGATGATCCTTTGGCGAGATAACTGCCCACCTTCAGTGGCCCCAAAGCATCTCGACGTGTTGGAATACTAACGGGAGAAGCAAAGTTTGTTGTATTCGGCAACGCACCCTCCTGAAACCTCATTTGACGAGGCGGGGTATCGGGTAGCATTGGCGTACCATCATCCAAACGAGGCCGTTTCACAGCCCCGACTTCAGCCACAGAACTCAGCACCAGTGTAGGATCACCATTCTCCTTATCCTTATCCGCTACATCTGCCCGCCGTTTCCGAGCACCAGATGCAGGCTTCTGAGGTCCCGAATCGAGTTCCCCTACGGCTGGATCCATGGGAAAGGCCTCACACCCCTCAAGAAGAAATGCACACACCTGCGCAGAATCCATATCGCCAAAATTACATCCTTTCGGCAATGGTCTAGCATCGAGAGGCGCCACACCAGGCCCATTCGCTCCCCACGAACCCTCTTTAAACAACACTCTAGACGGGAACATCCCCGACGATCTACTCTGCAAAGCACTATGCTTATACATTGATTGCACTCCCAATTTTGGAAAATTAATTAAAGAAGCCCCCAAAAACACTTAACAAAAATGTTATCGGAGTCCGAACTCTAAAATTGCAGGGATGCTTTTCAATAAGTAGGCCCACGTGGACCTAAACGCGATTACCGCGCTCACATACGTCATTCCCGCGCAGGCGGGAATCCAGGTTTAGCCTTATTTGACGTCCTGGATCCCGGATCAAGTCCGGGATGACAAATGTGAGCGTGGGATGACAGAAGAGATTAGTTAGTTAAGGTCTCAATTGCGGCTTGGGCATTCGATCCATAAATTGTCAGTGTGTAATGCGTGGCCCCGGCATCGGTTTGGTAAGTGACGCGGCCTTGGGTATCCGACGCAGAGCAGGGTTGCCCCGTGAACGGATTGCGGGGGGCCGTCGTTAACGCATTGTCGGTCTCCAGGGTTGTGGTCAGGGCCCCAATGTCCAAGGGCCCGGTGGGATAGACCCCATGACCTAAAAAGTAGGTTTCTAGGGCAATTTGGATGGTTTGAGCGGAAGATTTTAGGGATTGCTCTTTGGCTTTTTGACCGATCGTTGAGAAACTGGGCAGTAAGATGGCCCCCAAAATCCCCATAATCGCCAGCACGATGACGAGCTCAATGAGACTAAACCCGCGCTCATATTTTTTAATTACATCTGTTTTTATATTTTTTAATAAATTCATAACGTTAATTTAACACGTCACAATTTTATTTTCTAGCCCCCAGACTCATCCCCACCGTCGCTGCCAACGTAGTCAAAACAATCCCCAGAGAAACCCCCGTGGGGATGTGGACCCAAGGAGACGCCAGCATTTTGACACCGACAAATCCCAGGATAATGGCCAGCCCAATGTGCAGGTAAGCCAAGTAGGCCAAGTAGTGACGAAGAACAAAAAAGAGGGACCGTAGCCCCAAAATTGCAAAAATGTTCGACGAAACGACAATCAGTGGATGCGTTGTAATCCCCAGCACGGCCGGGATTGAATCGATCGCAAAAATAATATCTGAAATTTCAATCACAATAATGGCCAAGAGTAGCGGGGATAAATACGGGCTCAGCCACTTCACAATGGGATGGTGGTCAAGATTCATATCCTCATTTTTTTGAAAGGCGGTTTTTATCGCGGTAATCAGCAGGACACCCCCTAACACCTCGGTTAGCCATGCAAATTTTTGAATCAGAGAGATGCCTGCCGTAATAAACATGATACGGAATACGATGGCGCCCAACACCCCCCAAAACAACGCCTTTTTCTCTTGCGCAGGGGTGAGCTTGAAAAAAGAAAAAATAATCAGGAACACAAAGAGATTGTCGACACTCAAGGACATTTCGATCAGATACCCGGCCAAGAACTTGAGGCCCAGGTCCATCCCCATGTGGCGCGCAATGACAAGGTTAAAGATCAAGGCACATACAATCCAAAATAAAACCCCTCTTAGGGACTTTCCAAAGTACTTTTTATCTGAAGTCATGACGGTTCTCCCAACAATAATTTTGGTCTTTTTGAAGCTGCGCAATCAGCGCTTCTTTGCTCTCAAATTTAATTTCTTCCCGGATTTTCTCCTGGAGCCAGAGCTTTAAGCGTGCATGATACAGATC
The DNA here is from genome assembly GCA_023249285.1 of bacterium. Classification (GTDB taxonomy): domain Bacteria; phylum Margulisbacteria; class Marinamargulisbacteria; order SXXA01; family JAHFDB01; genus JAHFCZ01. The sequence continues at coordinate 5,006 of JAHFCZ010000040.1, forward strand.
CCTATTTTGATGGATCAGGTGGACCTCACAAGCGAGGAGATGCGGCCCTTCAAAAGTGGGCTTTCGGCCGATGTAGGCCATGGCGGGATAGTACTGAGCGTCCCTTTCGACCATCGCGCGATAGACCCCAACCGCCGGCAATAATTTATGGGCTTGGAGCTGGAGGTTGGCGGTCGGGAACCCCAAATGATGGCCCCGCCCTTCGCCATGCACCACCTGCCCCATGATAAGATAAGGATGCCCCAGCTGATCCACCGCCCGGTTAAATTCACCCGCTTCAAAATACCTGCGAATCTGAGAACTACGGACCACCTCCCCTTGATGTGTCACTGGGGGGACTACAACGACCTCTATATTGCGCTCAGAGGCCCAATATTTTAGCATAGAGACGTTTCCTGATTTGTTGTGACCGAAGATAAAGTCATACCCGACAACGAGGCGTTTAGGGGCAAATTTCTCAAGGATGCCCTTTTGGAGAAAGTCTTCGGCAGAATACTGGGCGACTTCTTGGGTAAAACGCAGGGTGACCAGCGGACTCATTAGGGCATGAAGCTCTTCCGCAGTGGACAGCCATTGGACATTGGCTTTTTTGTTGAGGACCAAATCCGGATGAGGGTAAAAAGTCATGAGCAAGGTGCTCAGATCTGCAATTTTTTGGTGACCGCGATGCATGCCATCAAAGACCCCAATTCCCAAGGCCTCGACCGGGGGCGTCCAGTGGCCTGAAAAATTAAGGCTCATGGGTCAGCACCTCCGGGAGTGTTTCAGGGGTCAGCGTCTCGGGATGCATCGCCGTGTCTAACGTATGATGCCCGACGGATTCCCGAATCAGCGTTTTACAATACCCGACGGATCCAAGTGCCACGGCCAAATCGCGTACCATGGATCGTACATACGTTCCTTTTGAGCAGGTCATCCGCATTTCGATCTGGGGAAACTCCCCGGGGGTGACGTTGAGGAGCTCTAACGCCTCAATGGTGACGTCCACAGGCTTAAGCTCTGGCACTTCCCCTTTTCGGGCGCTGAGATATGCGGGCTTGCCATTAATTTTTTTGGCCGAAAAAATAGGGGGTAGTTGCGAAATTGTCCCGGTAAACTGTGGCAAAATGTCATGAAGTTGGGTCAGGTCGCCCGCAAAGGGTTCTTGGTGGGTGATGGGCCCTTCTGGATCGAGGGTAGTGGTCTCGATGCCGAGCACCCAAGTGAAACGATAGGTTTTGGGGAGGGTGTGAAAATGGTCAAGCTGACGGGTATAGGCCCTCCCAATGGCAAAAATGAGGACGCCTTGGGCAAAGGGATCCAGCGTCCCTGCAAACCCGACGCGTTTTTCCCCGGTGAGTTTACGGAGCTTTCGGACCAGTGAAAAAGAGGTCACGCCGGTTGGTTTATTAAGGGTGAGGAATCCGAGCATCCAATTGTCCTATTACGGCTGAAATGGCCGCATCGAGTGTGCGATGGAGGCTAATCCCCGCGGCCTTGCGGTGCCCCCCGCCCCCGAAATGCGCTGCGACTTCATTTACATCAAACTCCCCTTTGGAACGTAGACTCACGTTGATTTCTTCGGGATGGCCTTGGAGAGTGGAAAATGCGGCAAAAACCTCGACACCCCCCATGGCGCGAATCGTATCGATGGGTTTGATCTGGGCGGTCGGGTCCAAATTTTCAACCACGGTATAGGCAAAGCGTTTTTCAGGATCCACAACCAGATTGGCAATCGACAAGCGTTTGATCTCGAAATCTACCGACTCCAGAGACTCAAACAATGACGATACGGTTGCAAAATCCGCGCCTTGATCCAAGAGCCAAGCGGCTTGCGCAAAGGTGGAGGGTTTGGTGTTGGAAAATAAAAATCGGCCGGTGTCGAACACCAAGGCGGCGTAAAGTGCTGTCGCCCCATCGGCAGGCAGGGTGTACCCCTTGGTCTCGCCCAAAACACGGCACAGCACACTCAACATTTCGCCCACGGATGACGCCTCTGAATCCACCCAATTCAATTGGGCAAAATGCGGATTCCCTTGATGATGGTCGATATTAAGAAAGGGCTGGGGGAGCTTTTCGCTGTGGCGTACCCGATCCAAATTGGCGGAATCGAGGCAGATACACTGTGAAAAAGAAGTGGGGAACTCGGTTTGAATTGCCGCCACACCAGGTAAAAAATGGGCGTTGCTGGGCAAGGGATCCGGCAGCCAAATCTGAGGGTTGGCCCCGAGTGCGGTCAGGAAACTAGCTAATCCCAAACAGGATCCAATGGCATCGAGATCGGGATCACGATGTGCGGTAATCAAAACCGAAAGGCGTTGGGCCTTACAGGTCTCAAAAAAAGGGATAAGCTCTGGGAGGACAGCGCTGAGGCTAGTCGTTGGAGAGGGCATTGATTTTTTCGATGAGGGCTGCTGTTTTTTCCAGACGGTCATCGTAGACGAAATGGAGATTCGGCACCCGTTGGGTTTCGAGGACTTTGCCGACTTCGCCTTTGATAAACTTGGTGGCTGATTGTAGCCCTTTTTTTGTTTCTTCGAACTTCTCTTTGCCGCCCAATTCGCTGTAATAAATCCAGGCATGGGCCAAATCTTTAGAGATTTCGACCGAGGTGATGCTGATCATCCCAATGCGCTTATCGTTCACCTTCCGGCGTAAAATCTGGGCGATCTCGGCTTGAATTAAAGAGGCAATCCGGTCCAAGCGACCGGAGCCTTTTTCAGGAGAAGGTTTCCGGGATGGCATTTAGGTCTTCTTTTGCTTCATTTCGAAGGGGATAATCAAATCGCCAGGCTCAAGCTGGGTGAAGTTCTCCAAGACGATCCCGCACTCAAAGTTATTGGCGACTTCTTTGACGTCTTCGGAGAACCGTTTGAGCGAACCCACTTTTCCCTTGTAGATTTCGTTTTTGCCACGCATGACTCGCGCTTGGGCATTACGGACGATTTTTCCAGATTGGACATAACACCCGGCAATAATCCCCACTTTGGAGAATTTGAAGAGTTCACGCACTTCAGCACGGCCCATTTCAACCTCTTCGAACACCGGCTTAAAGAGACCTTCGACCACCTTTTGGATGTCATCGACGATTTCATAGATGATGGAATAGAGTGTGCATTCAACCCCTTCGCTCTCGGCCAATTTTTGGGCCTCTGGGGTAATCGTGAGATGAAACCCGAGCACCAGGGCAGAGGAGGCTCTGGCCAACATAATGTCGTTTTCGTTGATCGGGCCCGTTGCAGAGTGAATGATATTGATCGCCACGTCCTTGGTCGGAATTTGGCCAATCGATTGCAAAATCGCTTCCAAAGATCCGTTCACGTCTGCCTTGACGATGAGATTGAGCTTGAGGATTTCGCCGTCTTCGATTTGTTGTGACAAGGCTTCAAGAGACACTGTTTTCAGGGATTTTGAGGCAATTTGCGCTTGCTCAAGCTGGCGTTTCTCGACCAAGTCCCGACATTCGCGTTCCGTGGCCATGACCTCCAAGAAAGATCCCGGAGCGGGCACTTCGGAAATCCCCAATAGCTCAACAGGTGTTCCGGGGGTGGCATCATCAATTTTTTCGCCCAAATCATTCAAGAGGGCGCGCACTTTTCCCATGGTGGTATCGATGACAAAATTATCACCCACGCGGAGGTGCCCGGTTTTAACCAAAATGGTGGCAATCGGGCCTTTTTTGCGGGACAACCGCGACTCAATGACCACGCCTTTGGCGGGGCCTTCCCCGACGGCTTTAAGGTCTTGCATTTCAGCGACCAGGATCACCATGTCCAATAGCTCATCGAGCCCTAGTTTGGTCTTGGCTGAAACCGGCACCATGACCGTTGTTCCACCCCAGTCTTCAGCAACCAAATTATGCTCGGCAAGCTGTTTTTTACACATTTCGATATTGGCGTCAGGCTTATCCATTTTGTTGATGGCCACAATAATCGGCACGTTGGCGGCTTTTGCGTGGGCCAAGGCTTCAATCGTTTGGGGCTTTAGCCCTTCATCAGCCGCTACAACCAAAATTGCAATGTCCGTGACTTGTGCGCCCCGTGCACGAAGCGCCGTAAAGGCCGCGTGACCCGGTGTGTCGAGGAAGGTCAATTTATGGCCTTTAACTTTGACCTGGTAAGCCCCAATGTGCTGGGTAATGCCACCTGCTTCGCCTGAAATTACGTTGGTCTTACGAATGGTATCTAAGAGCAAAGTTTTGCCGTGGTCAACGTGACCGAGAATAGTAATGACGGGGGGACGAAGGGTGAGCTTGGCAGATTGGGTATCGATCTCGTGCTCTTCAATTTTTTCTAAACTATCCCGAATTGTGGGGCCCATTTTGGCGACTTCAAGGTCGAGCTCAAGGTTAATATTTAAATCTTTGGCAATTTCAACGGCGGTTTGCGCGTCGATTTCGGAGTTCAGGTTCACCATGAGGCCTTTGAACAAGAACGCCTTCATGACTTCAGGTAGCTTTTTATTAAACAGCTTGGCCATGTCGCTGACGCACAGATGCGGCTGATCCAAGATGATCGTGGTCGGCGCATCCGGCTCTTTAGGTGCATCCGTTTCGTGTTTGTAGAGGTCACGAATGTGCTCAACAGTATCGAAATCCAGTTGGGCAGCCGGTGTTTTTACCCGAATCCCCATGTCTTGCAAAAATCGCATGATTTCCGTTGTTTTTTTACCTAGCTCTTTCGCTAAATCCTGTACTTTCACGGGGGACCTCTAACTTCCTAAAGCGACTCGCTTTGCAGGGCTTCTTGTGTTTTTTGCTTCTCGTTGTCGAGCTTGATTCTTTCGGCAAATGAAAGGCCGGCTTCGGACTCCTTGCCGTCTCGTTTACCGCTTTCATCTTCGCTGACCACGTCCAGCTTCCAGCCCGTCAATTTGACACAAAGACGCACGTTCACGCCGCCCTTGCCGATCGCTAATGAAAGTTGATCATTCGGCACCACCACCACCGCCGTTTTCTCTTCTTCACTCAGGATGTTGATGCTGGTAATTTTCGCCGGCTTCATCGCATTTGCGATAAAGACTTTGGGGTCTTCATGCCACTCCAGAATGTCGATTTTTTCGCGACCCAATTCTTTGGTTACGGCTTGAATACGGGTTCCCATATGCCCCACACAGGTCCCCACCGCACCGATGGTTGCATTGTTACTTTTAACCGCTACTTTGGCACGTTTTCCGGGGTCACGAGAAATATTTTTGAGCTCGATAATCCCGTCTTGGACCTCGGGGATTTCTTGGGTCAACAATTCTCGCAACAGGCCAGGATGGGTACGGGAGATGTGAATAAATGAGCCTTTGGCGTTTTTGTCGAGATCCACGATGTAGACACGGATTTTTTCTTTGGGTAAAAAGCGTTCGCCAGGGATTTGGTCACGGTAGGAGAGAATCGCTTCAGCTCGGCCCAAATTGATAAGGTAGTTTTGGTTTTCAACGCGTTGTACAGTGCCGATCACAATGTGACCCACACGGTCTTTAAAGTCGCGGAAGATCGCGTTTTTCTCGGCCTCGCGAATGCGTTGAATGATGACTTGTTTGGCAGCTTGTGCCGCGGTACGCCCGAAATCAGAAGGGGTGACTTCTTCACGGACTTCTTCGCCCACTTTTCCGGAAAATCCAAGGGCTTTTGCGCCGGCTGGGGTAATCTCAAGTTGGGGATCAGCCACTGTTTTGGCCACCATTTTAATTTGGTAAACATGGGCTTCGCCGGTTTCGGGGTCCACCGTTGCTTCGAGGAGCGCTTCTTCTGAAAAACGCTTCCGACACGCAGACACCAAGGCTTGCTCCACCGCGGAGACAAGAATGTCTTTGGAGATGCCTCTTTCAGTTTCGATTTGGGCCGTAACTTGGTTAAAATTTTCGATGATAATCATGATGTTCCTTCTGTAGGCGCTTTTGCTATAAACGCGAAAAGTCGCGAGTATCCTTACCTCGCTTGAGAGCCCCTGAATGGTACCAAACTCGCGCTGGAACGTCAAATTGCCGCTCACCTTAGCGTCGATCGCCATGCTATAGTGTCTCGCTATGGTTCGGTTCCCCATTTTCGCCGTAGTGGTGGCAGCACTGATTTGGTTTTCTACTGTCCCTATTTTCGCTCAGGATCAGGATGTGGTGTCCTGCCAGATCGTGTGGAAAAACCGATCTTTGTCTCTGGAAAATCCGCTCTTGAAACAAAATGGCGTGATTTTGGCACCCCTTCGCGAGCTCATGGCCTACACTGGCGGTGAGCTGACCTATTCTCGCCGTGACGATACGTATACGTTGGTCCTCAAGACCAAACCCCAAACCATGGTCATTTATCCGCATTCGCCGAACTACACCCTCAATCAAGTCCCGCGTAAGTTTCAGACCGCCTCCACCCCCGTTGATGGGATTTTATACGTCCCTCTGGCCGGATTTTTGACGGCGTTGGGCTACGAGGTCCGAGTCATGCCGGATCGGATTTTTGTGGGCGCGCCTGAAGTTGCCCCGAAGGCCAATACCGTGACCTTAACCTTGGACACAGCACTGGGGGCCCTCTCGGTCAGTGACGCCGTTCAAAAAAACGGGGTATGGTACGGGAACTTGGATTCGTTTTTCAAAACCTTTAATTTACCCGTCTTGGGCCTCCCCGTTCCCATCGAAAAAACATTGGTAAGCGCCGGCTTTTGGGTCAAAGCTTTAGGCCCGAAACGCTTCCAAGTTTGCTCGGTGATTCGTCTCATAGGAACGGGGCTCTCTCGCAGTGGCTTAGTGGGCGTTCAGGGGTGGATTCCCTTCAAAGAGGTCACCTCCGAGTCCCTACAAAATGGCAAAACGCGGCGATTCACGCTCCCCTATACCCATGTGCTCCACTCCGAAGTGGTGGACTATGGGGCCGGCGTTTTGACCCAGGCCTCACTATCCGCGATCAGCCCGACCGCCTCGGTTCTGGAGGTCAAATCCAACGGAGACACCCCCCTTTCTGAGTTGCTTTCTACGGGGCCTCGTCGCGGGGAAATCTGCCATTACAGCGTGCTCACGAGCCTCAAAGAAACCGCCCAGAAAAATGGCTATAAAATCTCCCTTAAATCCAAGGGGCCTTTGTCCTATCGGGTGTATTTTTTCGAAAACCCGAATCGGATGGTGATCGATCTGCCCAACATGGTGACTCGGCTCCCTAATGTACTCACCCCCCAAAATTCGGCCGCCCCCTACCGGCGGATTCGGACCTCTCAGTTTCAATTTCAGCCGGCTTGGACGCGGGTCGTCATCGATATGGATGATGTCGCGACCTTTGGGGTGTCTCGGAAATTTGATGAATTGAGCCTGATCTTTGCCAAAGAAAGCACCCCAAATCGCAGCTTGGCCAAGGCCAAACCCAAGCCAAAACCCAAGCCCTTACCGCTTGAAGGGAAGCTCATTGTCATTGACCCGGGGCATGGGGGAGATGATCCTGGGGCAATTGGGGCGAATGGTACGTACGAGAAGGACTATACCCTCGATATTTCCAAGCGTCTGGAACGGTCCCTCACTGAGGCTGGGGCCCACGTCATGATGTGCCGATTGGGAGACCAAAATCCCTCTTTGGAGGCCCGTACTGACATGGCCAATGTAAACCATGCGGACGTCCTCTTGAGTGTGCATATTAATTCGTTTTTCACCCCCTTTTCGAGTGGCTCTGAGACCTATTACTACAAGTACAAAGATGAGCCCTTAGCCCACCTGGTGCACCAAGAAATGGTGGCGGCTTTGCATTTGCCCGATAAAGGGATGAAGCGCGCACGCCTCTATGTCCTACGCAACTCCACCATGCCCTCAGTCTTGGTCGAGCCTTTGTTTATCACCAATAAACAGGAGTTGCTGCTGCTTGAACAGCCTTACGTCCGCCAAAAAATTGCGGATGCGGTGTTTCAGGGCACGATTAAGTTTTTTAAAAAGTAGTAGGGCAATCGCATCTACATTAAGCGTAGACATCGCTGTCATCCCGGACTCACCATTGTCATTCCCGCGCAGGCGGGAATCCAGGACGTTAAATTAGGCAAGAACTGGATTCCCGCCTGCGCGGGAATGACACGGAAAACC
>JAHFCZ010000130.1 GCA_023249285.1 bacterium
GGAGGCCTCCTCGCCTTGCAGAAAGTCTTCAATCACGACGGTGGCACCGGCTTGGCCAAAATTTTGGTGAATAAAACAGCCCTCCAGAGCTTGCTGTGCTTCGGCCAGATCTTGGGCAATGGTCACGCCTTTTCCAGCGGCAAGCCCATCGGCTTTGATGACAATGGGAAACTGGTTATGGGTTTGAATATAGTCGAGAGCAGGTTCAAATGACGTAAAGTCTTGGTAGGCTGCCGTGGGAATGTGGTACTTGGCCATGAGGGCCTTGGTCCATTTTTTGGAGCCTTCAAGCCTTGCTGCCGCCTTGGAAGGGCCGACGACCGGGATATTTTGGGCAGTAAATAAATCGGCAAGCCCTGCGACCAGGGGATCTTCGGGTCCCACAACGACCAAGTCCACTTTTTCTTGCACGGCGAAGGCCACCAATCCGTCCAGATCCGTCACTGGAATCGCCACATTGGTCCCAATTTGTGCCGTGCCGGGATTTCCAGGTGCAATCCACAATTGTGTGAGTTGTGGGCTTTGCGCTAATTTTTTAGCAATCGCGTGTTCACGCCCGCCAGAACCGATTAAAAGAATCTTCATAAGTGGCCCTAAGATAGCATTAATGTACCAAAAAGGACAATTGACCACCCATTCATCTCAGCCTATAATTCGTATGTCTTTGCCTTCGTTTCTCTGCCCATTTCTTCCTTAGGATTTTCTCTAGTGCGCAAAGTTAGTTCTATTCCTACCGCTAGGTGTTTATCCAAGTCGCGTGTTCTCCATATTAAGGGTAAGCCGCGTCCTTGTCCCACTATTGGGGTATCGAGCAGCCCACCTTGCGTCGTTGAGCCGAAAGAACCTCTCAGCGAGGGCGCCTTTGGGTATACGGTTATTTACCAGCCTGGTTGTGTTGTGGTTAAATTTCCACGCTCAAATGGCCATAGCTCGCTTCGAAGAGAAATCACCATTTTAAGGGATGTCCCCCCTCATCCCAATTTTGCCAACTTGCTGTTTTCCAGCAATCCGAAAGACAAACCTCTTTTTTTGGGTATGGAATTTGGTGGAACGGAAGTGAGACTTCTGATTCCTCAAGATTATTTCATTGGGCTTCGTCAACAATTGGAAACTCTTTTGCAAATTGCTCAGGGACTTGAATTTCTGCATGAAAATAACATTGTTCATCGGGATTTATCCAGCAGTAATGTGTTTATTCAAGATGGGCATGTTAAAATTGGTGACTTTGGATCTGCAACAAAAACTGATAAAAATTTATCTTCTAAACGTCTGATCACCGCCAGTCCTTATCGCGCCTATGAGGTGCTCTGTTTTCTCAATGGACTCTATACGATCTTTTCTGATTCCATTACAGAATTCAATGCAACAAACCATTTTCGATTCTCAGCATCTGAAAAGATTGCGAAAGACTGTCTGGAGGATGTATTTACGCAATTTCTACATGGCGGTGGGATTGATCGCGTTTCTGTTAAAGAGTGTATTTGTACTATCATCCAGAAGTTTGCCGCTAGCAATCCTACTATAGATGGTCTCATTACCTATAGGCCGTTTGTAAATGCGCTAATAAGGCAAGGCGATGCCATGATTGGTAGGTGCTTAAAGTATGAAAAAGAAACTGATTATCCTAGTCTCAGCTACAAGTTAGACATTTGGGCACTTGCACAGCTTCAGCGGGAAATCGACGCTGGCAAACTCTTGCCCACACCCAAGGACGACAAGGACGATAGGGATAGGCTACTGGATGGGTCTATCTCTCTCTTGCGAGAGGCCGAAAAATATCCAGATCCGCTTACTCATCCCAAAGCGTATCCCCTCAATCCACGCTTGTACGTTAAAGATCCAAATGCACGGGATACCGCAGAAAAGGCGGCTATCTACTATTTAGAGGCGCTTACAAAGTGCCGCGGGGTTTTATGAGGAAATATACTGCGGTTATTCCTCAGCTTACGGTTTTATCTTCAATCCATCTCGTCCCGATGACTAAAGACCAAACTTACCCTTGTCCCACTCTAAGCCTTGCATCAGATCCTGATGGCGTATTTTCTCCTATCGAATTTTTGGGGAAAGGGGGCTATGGGGCCATTATTTACTATGCGTCCAAGGATCGTCCCCCTATTGCTGTCAAATTTCCACTCTCAGATCCTCCCGAAAAAATTGTAGACCGTACCCAAAATATTCAATTTGAAGCTCGGATAATGAAGCTCATTCCTCCACATCCAAACATTGTAGGGCTTTTGTTTGAAGGGCCCTATTTTTTTGCTATGGATGTGGGGGGAAAACCTTTATCCTTGATTCTGTATCAAGACTTTTTAAGAGATCCCCATACACAAGCAAAGATTTTCTTGCAACTTGCTGAGGCCCTTGCTTTTTTACACGATCTTGGGATTGTTCATGGGGATTTTTCACGGGGGAATATTCTGGTGGATGACAACCGACGCGTCCATCTGTGTGACTTTGGCTCTGCCACCGAGACCTCCCCAGAGAAACGGTCTCGCGTACTTCAAATTACCTCTTACCCCTACCGCGCTCCTGAGATTGCAACAATGCATGTTGAGTTCTACAAAATCTACGAACAGACCCTCGAGGACTCTCATAATGCCCCCGAGAACAACCTCTTCAAGGGTTTCGTCTACACAGCAAAACATTGCCTAAAAGTAGTTTTTAATGGCTTTTTGTTTGGCTTTATTAACAATTCAGATTCTATTCGAGAAAATATTTTGAAGGCGTATAATGACTTAGCTCATACATACCCAAATGCTTTTTCTGAGATTACGCCACAAGATACTTTTACACTTATCAATCGCATTTTCTTGCTAGCTAACCAGATGGTGAACCACTGTTCTGAGTGTCAAAAGAAACTTGGATTTCCTCGTCATCAATCGAAAATCGATACGTGGGCCCTCGGACTCGTTGGATTGGAAATTCTTCGAGGTCAGGCATTGGCTAATCCAGTTGGTGAGGGCCCTATCGATCGAGCACTCGATCATTCCGCAGCTCTCACCAGACTGCACGCCGGATTACCAACTCCCGGGGAACTTGCAAACGGATTCCCCCCTAATTGTCCAGCTTTTTTTATATTGTGTTCCCTGTCTCCACATGAACGACCTACAGCAGCAGAGGCTGTTCTCCATTTTAAAAATAAGCTTAGCGAGTATCCGGTTGATTCTGAGTGAATTTTAGCCTATAATTTTGGCGCAATGAGTCAAAATTTTCCTACTTTTTCGAATATGCGTTTGGTCTGCGGATCTTCTCACCCTGAACTGGGGAAAGAAATTGCTGACGCCTTGGGGATTCAACTGGGCAAAATGACCTTGTCCAAGTTTAGCTGCGGCGAAACTTATGCCCGGGTGGAAGAATCGATTCGGGGTCACGAGATCTATGTCTTGCAGACGATTGGGCGAAATCCCAATGATGATTATATGGAACTTTTTATGATCATGGATGCGCTTAAACGGGCATCCGCCTCGGCCATTCACGTGATCATTCCGCATTTTGGATATGCCCGACAAGACAAAAAATCTGCACCTCGAGAGCCTATTTCAGCACGTTTGATGGCGGATTTACTTTCTGCGGTTGGATTTAATCGGTTGATTACCGTTGACTTGCACGCGGATCAAATTCAAGGGTTTTTCTCTCGTCCGGTGGATCATTTGACCGCGTTGCCCTTGTTTGTTGATTATTTTTCTCAAAAGAAGCTTAAAAATTTGGTGGTGGTGGCCCCGGACGCGGGTCG